>CAIPVK010000097.1 GCA_903868455.1 uncultured Opitutia bacterium | reverse complement strand
GGCTGCTCGTGACGTCGGCCACCTATCGTCAGGCGTCGGAGGCCGGGGAGGCGTCGCGGTCGTCGCGGCGGCGCCGCGGCCGCCGGCGGCGCGGGTGCCCGCCGCGGTCCGGGTGGCGCTGTTCTGGCCGCTGATGAGCTGGGTGAGCAGGGTGGCGACGTCGGGCGCGTTGGCGTGGCGGAGCGGGAGGACCTCGGTGCGCGTGGAGGGGTCGGACTTCACGTCGAGCTTCGCCACGAGGTCGTCGAAGAAGGCGTGCTGGCGCGCGTCGCCCGTCACGAGCAGGCGGTTCGTGCGCTCGTCGGGCGCGATGACGGTGCCGGCGGAGAGGCGGCCGGCGACGGGGCCGGCGAGCATCTGCTGGAGGGTGCGCGAGAGCACCGCGGCGTTGGCGTGGCGGAGCTCGTAGGCCTTGGTCTCGACGCCGGCGCGGGGCTGGTCGAGCTCGGCGAGGATGCGCTCGATGCGCTGGAGGTTGGAGACGGAGTCGGTGAGCAGAATCGAGTTGGTGCGGGCGAAGACGACGGGCGGGAAGCCGAGCGTGCCGTTGAGCATCGGCGCGACGGCCTTGGAGGCCTCGTCCGACGAGATGCCGCGGAGATGGAAGACCTTGGCGGCGACCTTGCCCGAGGGCGCGAGGCCGAGGGTCGAGCCCTCGATCAGGGCGGGCGCCTCGGCGCGGGCGGCGGCGTTGGGGACGACCTTGAGGAAGCGCTCGCCCTGGGCGATCACGGCGACGCCGTTGAGGTTCAGCAAGGTCTCGAGCGCCTGCAGGGCCTCGTCGCGCGTGGCGGCGGCGGTCAGGGAAAGGTTGTAGGTGGCGGCAGGCAGGGCCTGGGGGCGGAGGATGGCCTTGCCGGTCCAGCGCTGCAGGAGCTCGAGGACCTGGGGCAGGGTCTCGTCGCGCAGAACGACCGGGCCGACCTTGTCCGAACCCGAGAGGGTCGGGGCGGGCACGGCGCCGGCGGGCTGGGGGGCCGGGGCGGCGGCCGGCGTCGGGGCGGTGGGCGCGGGAATCTGAGCCGACAGGACGGCCGACAGCGCGAGCAAAGGGGTGAGGAGGCGCACGGGTATGGAACAGCCAAAACCGGGCGGAGTTTGAGACAAACCGAATAAAGGGTCGGTCAAGTCGGATGTGTGAACAAATGTTCACTTTTAAGATTGACCCCGACCGGGGTCGCGCGAGGATGGATGACGGCGATGCGCAGCGACATCCCGGAATGGCTCGGTCCTCCCCCGCCCCGCGGCAGCGCGGCCTGGCGCGGCTGGCTGGCGCGTTGGCAGACCTACGCCCTCGAGCATCTCGGGGAGGTCGACGCGCTCAACCCGGAGATGGACTACGGCCTGCTCAGCCCGCGCGAGCGGCGGGCCCGCCACCTCGCCTCGACGGTCGAGAACCAGCTCATGGCCGGCCTCTGCGGCGACGAGCTGACGCTCCACCTCGACTCCGGCGACCGCGACCTCGCCCACGCCGCCGCCCAGGCCTGGCTCACTGGTCGTGCGGTCTTCAGCCACATCCCCGCGCCGGTGGCCCAGCGCGTCGACCCCTGGCTCGAGCGCCACGCCACCCCGGCGCGGGTCGCCGTGGCGCGCGCGATCCACGAGGGCCTGCTCGCCGGCATCCGCGGCATGGCCTCCGAGCCGCCGGCCGGCCTGATGGCGGCGAGCGCCTACGAGGCGGCGTGGGCGGTGGGCAACGCCCGGGCGATCGAGGCCGACCCCCGCTGACCGGGCGCTCGACCCGGGGTCGCTTGACAGCTAGGGTAGACTCGTCCGCCTCCTCTTCTAGAAGCCTCTTATGGAAACCCTCCTCGCCGTCCTCCTCGGCGCCGCCCTCGGCGGCGCCGCCATCTGGTTCCTCCGCAAGCCGGAGGGCGACGGCGCCCTGCGCGCCGAGCTCGACGGCGCCAAGGCCCAGGCCGCGCGCTCCGAGGAGGCCTCGGCGCGCGAGCGCGCCCGGGCGGACGCCGAGTCGCAGCGCGCCGCGGCCGCCGCGGCCCTCGCGCAGTCGGCCCGCGAGGAGATGGCCCGCGCCGAGACGCGCCACGCCGAGGCCCTCGCCGCGGCCGACCGCCGGAGGGCGGAGGACCTGCAGGCGCTGAAGGACACCTTCGCCAAGCAGAGCACGGAGGCGCTCCGCGCGGTGGCCCCGGACATGGGCAAGCAGGTCAAGGCGCTGGTCGACCCGCTCATGGTGGAGATCCGAGCCTCGCTCGAGGGCGTCAACAGCTCGGTGGGCAAGCAAGGCGACGCCCTTGCCGGGGTGCGCGAGCGAATGGAGAGCCTGAGCAAGGCGACCGAGGCGCTGGCGACCGAGACCAACGATTTCACCATGGTCCTCAAGTCGGCCGCCCATCGCGGCCGCTGGGGCGAGCAGACGCTCCGCCGCGTGGTCGAGGCCGCCGGCATGAGCCCCCACTGCGACTTCGCCGAGCAGGTGTCGCAGGACGACAAGCGGCCGGACTTGGTGGTCAAGCTGCCGGGCAACCGCTGCGTCATCATCGACTCCAAGGTGCCCGAGCTGGACGCCGCCCACCTGGCCGCCGGGGCGCCGAACCGGGCGGAGACCCTCAAGGAACATGCCGCCAAGCTGCGGCAGACCATCCGGGCCTTGGCGCAGAAGGATTACCCCGCGACCATCGGCAAGGAGCAGGGGCTGACCGCCTACGACAAGGTGATCCTCTTCCTGCCCGCGGAATCCCTTCTGTCGACCGCGCTCGAGGCCGACAACGACCTCGTCATCGAGGCGGGCGAGCACGGCATCCTCCTGGCGACCCCGGCCACGTTGATCGGGTTCCTCGGCGCGATCAACCTAGCCTGGAAGGAGCAGGCGCAGGCCGAGAATAGCCGCGAGATCGCCGAGGCCGCCAACCTTCTCTATGAGCGCGTGGGCGTGTTCCTCGACCACTTCTCCAAGGTGGGCAAGGGTCTGGACGACGCGGCGAAGGCGTTCAACAAGGCCGTCTCCAGCTATCAGCTGCGGCTACGCCCGGCGGGCGACAAGCTCGCCGAGCTCGGAATCGGCGGCGCCACGACCCTGCCCGAGATCGAGGCCGCGGGGGGCGATATCCGCCAGCTGCCCGAGAAGGGCGACTGAACCCCGGGCATGCTCCGCTGGTGGAGCCGATGAGGATCGAACTCACGACCTCGTCATTGCGAACGACGCGCTCTACCAGCTGAGCTACGGCCCCCGACAGCGGAAGGGACAGCGAACCCGCCCCGCCCCGCGGGGTCAAGCCGGATTGCCCTTCCCGCTTGCGGGCGTCCGGACAGCCCCCAACATGAAGGGTCCTTAGCCATGAACGTCGCCAAAGACCACATCGTCTCCTTCGATTACACGCTGACCGACGACTCCGGCACCGTGATCGACGCCTCCCGCGGCGCCCCCCTGTCCTACCTGCACGGGGCCCGCAACATCATCCCCGGCCTCGAGAGCGCCCTCGAGGGCCTCGGCATCGGCGCCGAGAAGAAGGTGACCGTCCCGCCCGCCCAGGGCTACGGCGAGTACGACGAGCGCCTCCTGATGAGCGTGCCCGCCGACCGCATGGGCGGCCACGCCGTCCAGGTCGGCATGCGCTTCCACGCCGAGACCAACGCCGGCCTCCGCGTCCTCACCGTCAAGGAGGTCAAGACCGACGAGGTCGTCCTCGACGGCAACCACGAGCTCGCCGGCAAGACCCTCCACTTCGCGGTCAAGATCACCGAGGTCCGCGCGGCCACCCCGACCGAGCTCGCCCACGGCCACCCCCATCAGGAGGGCGGCTGCTGCGGCGGCGGGGGCGGCGGCGGCTGCGGTTGCTCCTCCGGCGGCGGCCACGACCACGGCCACGCGCACGGCGAGGACGAGGGCTGCTGCGGCGGCCACGGCAAGAAGACGAGCGAGGACGGCTCCTGCGGCAAGGGCTCCTGCGGCTGCTCGCACTGAGCGCCCCTTCGGCTCCGCTCCGAGGCCCGGCACCCGCCGGGCCTCTTGCTTGGCCGGCTCAAGCCCAGGACCACTCGGTCTCGGTCACGATGTCCGGGTGAAGCGAGTGGTGGACCGGGCAGGCCGCGGCGGCGCGCTCGAGCCGGACGCGCGCCTCCGGGGGGATGCCCGCGGGCATCTCGAGGCGGAGCACCAGGCGGGCGATGCGCCGCGGGGGCTGGGCGCTCATGTGCTTCTCGACCGCGATCCGCATACCCTTGAGCTCGAGGCCGAGCGTGCGCCCCTGGATGGCCATGATCGTCCCCATGCAGGTCGCGAGCGCGGTGGCGGCGAGGTCGGTGGGCGAGAAGGACTCGCCCTTGCCGTGGTTGTCGACCGGCGCGTCGGTCAGCAGGACGGTGCCCGAGGGGCCGTGGGTGGCGCGGAGGCGGAGGTTGCCGAGATACTCGCAATCGATGCGGACGGACATGGTTCGGATAGATTTTAGATGGGAGACGTCAGATGATAGAAGGAAAGGGGAATAGGGGAATAGGGGAATAGGGGACTAGGGGACTAGGGGGGACTAGGGGGGACTAAAGGGGACCAAGAGGGACTAAAGGGACGAAGGGGACCAAAAGGACCAAGAGGAGACAGGACGACAGGAGGATGAAAGTGGCAGGGCGGCCTCTCGCCCCGCCACCTGCAATCGTTATCCGCAGTCTGACGCCCAACCTCAAATCTCCAACCTCTGGCGCCTAATGTCTGACGTCTAACATCTAACGTCTAACGTCTAACGTCTGACATCTGACGTCTAATACCTAGCGTCTAACATCTAACCCCTGACGTCCAACCTCTGGCCTCTAACATCTGACGTCTGGTATCTGGCATCTGGCCTCTGGCGTCTGACGTCTGCCATCTCCCCCTTACCGCGCCATCCGGTAGACGCCCTGGGGGTCGTAGATCCAGTAGGCGTCGAAGGGATTGGCCAGCGGGGGCAGCTCGTAGAAGGCCTTGCCCTGGGCGTCGACCTTCAGCTCGACCCCGAACTGCGAGGCCGGGCGGGCGGGCGCGGGCTGGGCCTGGCCGGCGGCGGCGCGGGCGGGGAGCACGTCGAGGACGGAGGTCTCCTCGATGCGGTCCACCACGACGTCGACCCACTTGAGCTCCTTGGCGCGGTCGCCGAAGGCCTGCCAGTCGCCGGTGGAGTCGTTGGCGTACATCTGGCGGACGAACTCCTCGAGCGTGATGCCCATCTTGGCGGCGATCGGCTTGGCGAGGCGCTCGAACCAGAGCTGCACGAAGGCCAGCTGCTCCTTGAGCACCGTCATGTTGGCCCGGTTGAAGGCCGTGCTCGCCTGGTGGTGCAGGAGGATGGTGTTGGGGTAGCAGTAGGAGCGCTCGGCCAAGGTGGTGATGACGGCGGCCATCGAGGCGGCGAAGCCCTTGACCACGACGTAGACCGGGGCCTTCGAGGAGGCCATGGCCTTCTGGATCTGGTAGCCCGCGGCGATCGAGCCGCCGGGCGAGTTGTCGATCACGATGAAGATCGGGTGCTCGG
>CAIPVK010000096.1 GCA_903868455.1 uncultured Opitutia bacterium | reverse complement strand
TCTCCGCGGGCAGGGCCCCGACCATCGCCTCCGTCAGCCGCGCCATGCCGCCGGGGAAGCCGACGACGCGCCGGGGCGGCCCCTTGCGCCGCGCCAGTCCCAGCAGCACCGAGCCGTGCTCGCGCTCGAGCGCGACGAGCGCGGGCAGGGCGTGCTCGGCGACGAGGCGCCCCGGGTCGCCCGCGAAGATGCCGTTGACCATCGGGTCGAGGAGGCGCTCGGCCGCCTCCGCGCCGAGGCGGCGGCCGGCGAAGCCGAGCAGGCTCTCCCCGGGCTCGCCGCCGCGCGGCACGAGCGGCTCGGCGAGGAGGCGCAGCTTGCCGCCGAGGCTCAGGAGATCGGAGCGCAGCAACGAGAGCGGGCTGCCGGTCAGGGCGTGGAGGCGTCCGCCCCACGCGATGAGGCGGCGCGCCGAGGCGAGGTCCGCGTCCGCCGTCTCGGCGCCGAGGCCGAGCTCGTCCAGGATCGCGGCGTCGCCGGCGTCGTCGAGCTGCAGCGTGTGCGGGCCGAGCTCGACCGTCCACCCGTCCTCCCGGACCGTGCGCACCGCGCCTCCCGCGCGGTCGGAGGGCTCGAGCACCCGCGCGCTCCCGCCGCGCGCGGCGAGGGCCGAGGCGACGGCGAGACCCGCCGGCCCCGCGCCGAGGATGACCGCGTCCAATTGCATTGCCCAATTCATCGCGGAGTTTTCCCGGTTGGCAACCCCGCCCGCCGCCGTTTTCCTCCCCGCATGTTCCCCCGCCTCGCCCTCCTCCTCGCCGCCGCCGGCCTCGTCGCCCAGGACGCCGCCGCTCCCGCTCCCGCCGCCGCTCCCGCCGCACCCGCGGGCTGGGCCTATGAGGCCGACCTCGACCTCGGCGGCCGCTCGGGCAAGGAGAACGGCACGGCCCTGAGCGCCGGCGTCCGCGCCGAGCACGAGCAGGCCAAGGTCGACAAGACGGTGGCGAGCCTGCGCGGCAACAGCTCGACGACCGGCGCCGAGAAGTCGGCCGACGACCTCCTCGCCAAGGCCAGCTACGAGCGCACCCTCGCCAAGGCCACCTTCTGGTACGTCCGCGCCGACGCCGGCTATGACCGCGTCCGCGACCTCGACCTGCTCGCCCTCGGCACCGGCGGCCTCGGCTACCGCATCGTCGAGGACGACAAGGGCAGCTTCGACGTCCGCGCCGGTCTCGGTTATCGCGTCGAGGAGACCGACGGCGCCGGCATGACGGACACCCGCGCCGCCGCCCTCGACCTCGGCCTCGCCTTCGAGCGCGACCTCGCCTGGGGCAAGCTCCGCGTCGGCGTCGACGCCGTCCCCTCGCTCGAGGATTTCGCGGATGTCACGATCCGCCACGAGTCGTCCTTCGAGTTCCTCCTCAAGGATTCCCCCCTCGCCCTCCGCGTCGGCATCACCCAGGACTACCGCTCCGAGGATCCCGACGAGAAGCTGCAGAACACCTACTTCCTCCGCCTCGTCTACCGCTGGCGCTGATCCCCTCCCATGCTCGCCGAATTCCGCAACTTCATCCTCCGGGGCAACGTCCTGGACCTCGCCGTCGCCGTCATCATCGGCGCCGCCTTCAACGGCATCGTCACCTCCCTGATCGGCGACATGGTCACGCCCCTCCTGCTCCAGCCGGCCATGGACGCCCTCGGCGTCGCCGAGCTCGAGAAGGTGCAGTGGCACGGCGTGAAGTACGGCAAGTTCCTCGCCGCGGTCCTCGGCTTCCTCGTCACCGCCGCCGTCGTCTTCGGGCTGGTCAAGCTGGCCAACACCCTGAGCGCCCGGAAGGCCGCCGCCCCGGCCGCCCCCGCGACGCCGCCTCCCCCTTCCCGGGAGGAGCAGTTGCTCGCCGAGATCCGCGACCTCCTGAAGGAGCGTCGTTGAGACTGCCCCTTTTTCGACGGCCTGTTTTGATTAAAAACAGGCAATAGCGCCCATTTTGTCTGCTTTTGGGCATCTTGACGGTCCTGCCTTAAAGTTGGCACATGGGGTGCTTTTCCCCATTCGCTTTCCATCCACCATGAGCAACCACCCTGCCCGCCATAACGCGATCACCCGCATCGCCAGCCAGCCCCGCCTCGAGGGGACCTTCGACTTCCGTTCCGAGAAGCTCGACGTCGTCTACGGGCAGAACGTCTTCTCCCTCGACAAGATGGAGAAGCGCCTTCCCAAGGGCGTCTTCAAGTCGCTCAAGAACGCCATCGAGAACGGCGCCAAGATCGACAACAGCGTCGCCGACATCGTGGCCTCCGCGATGAAGGACTGGGCGCTCGAGCGCGGCGCCACCCACTACGCCCACGTCTTCTACCCGCTCACCGGCCTGACCGCCGAGAAGCATGACACCTTCTTCGAGCCCTCCGGCTCCGGCACCCTCGCCCAGTTCGCCGGCAAGGCCCTCATCCAGGCCGAGCCCGACGCCTCCTCCTTCCCCAACGGCGGCCTGCGCGCGACCTTCGAGGCCCGCGGCTACACCGCGTGGGACGTCACCTCGCCCGCCTACATCTTCGACACCGAGAACGGCTCCACCCTCTGCATCCCCACCGCCTTCGTCTCCTGGACCGGCGAGGCCCTCGACAAGAAGACCCCGCTCCTCCGCTCGATGGCCGCGCTGAACCGCGCCGCCCGCCGCCTGCTCAAGCTCTTCGGCAACCCCGAGCCCGGCTACATCGCCGCCACCGCCGGCCCCGAGCAGGAGTACTTCCTCATCGACTCCCGCCTCTACCACCTGCGCCCCGACCTCTACACCTGCGGCCGCTCCCTCTTCGGCGCCAAGCCCGCCAAGGGCCAGGAGTTCGAGGACCAGTACTTCGGCACCATCCCCTCGCGCGTCCTCGCCTGCATGATGGAGGCCGAGCTCGAGTGCTTCAAGCTGGGGATCCCCATCAAGACCCGCCACAACGAGGTCGCCCCCGCCCAGTTCGAGGTCGCCCCGATCTTCGAGACCGCGAACGTCGCGCATGACCACCAGATGCTGACCATGACGGTCCTCAAGAGCGTCGCGGCCAAGCACGGCTTCGTCTGCCTCATGGCCGAGAAGCCCTTCGCGGGCGTCAACGGCTCCGGCAAGCACGTCAACTGGTCCCTCGGCGGCGCCAAGGTCGGCAACCTGCTCGAGCCCGGCTCCACGCCCCACGACAACGCCCAGTTCATCGCCTTCGCCACCGCCGTGATCCGCGCGGTCGACCTCCACCAGGGCCTCCTGCGCGCCACCGTGGCCTCGGCCGGCAACGACCACCGCCTCGGCGCCAACGAGGCGCCCCCGGCCATCATCTCGATCTACCTCGGCGACATGCTCGCCGACGTCTTCGAGCAGCTGCGCAAGAGCGGCTCCGCCAAGTCCTCCAAGTCCGGCGGGACCATGCACCTCGGGACCGACTCGCTGCCCGTCCTGCCCAAGGACGCCGGCGACCGCAACCGCACGAGCCCGTTCGCCTTCACCGGCAACAAGTTCGAGTTCCGCGCGGTCGGCTCCTCGTTCTCCATCGCCGGCCCCCTCGTCGCCCTCAACACCATCGTGGCGGACTCGATCGAGTTCCTCTGCGAGCGCATCGAGGCCGAGTCCAAGGGGAAGAAGGGCGCCTTCAACGACGCCCTCGCCAAGGTGGTCAAGGAGGTGCTGCAGAAGCACAGCCGCATCATCTTCAACGGCAACGGCTACTCCGAGGCCTGGCACAAGGAGGCGGAGCGCCGCGGCCTGAAGAACCTGCGCACCACCCCCGACGCGCTCCCCGAGATCGCCTCGGCCCGCACCGTCGAGGTGTTCGAGCGCCAGGGCGTCCTCTCCAAGCGCGAGCTCGTCTCCCGCGAGGAGATCTACACCCACTCCTACGTCCTCTCCGTGGGCACGGAGTCGAAGCTGACCTCCGAGATCGGCCGCACGGTCATCCTGCCCGCCGCCTTCGCCCACGCCCGCGACCTCGCCGCCTCGCACGAGGCCCTCAAGGCCGCCGGCGGCAAGGCGGCCGGCAAGGCCCTGGCGGACGTCGCCAAGCTGACCGACCAGCTGTCCTCCGCCCTCGACGCCCTCGACAAGCTGCGCGCCGAGTCGCACGAGGGCACCCACGAGGCCGCCCGCCACGCGGTGGACAAGGTCCTGCCCGCCATGCTCAAGGTCCGCGCCGCGGCCGACGCCCTCGAGGAGATCGTCGCCGACGCCCACTGGCCCCTGCCCACCTACCAGGAGCTGCTGTTCCTCCGCTGAGCCGGTCGCGAGCGCCGGT
>CAIPVK010000095.1 GCA_903868455.1 uncultured Opitutia bacterium | reverse complement strand
ATGGCCTTCGCCGCCGAGGCGGCTAGGTTGGGGTAGGCGGGGAGCGGGGAGCGAGGAGCGGGGAGTGAGGAGCGAGGTGTGGGGAGTAGGGAGTGAGGGGCGGGTGTGCCTCAGGTATCCCTCAGGCGAGACTGTATGAGGCGCCGCAGCATCCTTTCCGTGATCTCATGTCGTGACAGGAGCTTTTCGGCATCCTGCTCGGACATGATGCCCAATAGCTTTAATTCGCAGATATGGTGCGTCGCCTCGGCCGCGGAGGCCTTAGCTATCATCCAGAACCGCGCGGCATCTTTTTGCGACTCTCTGCTATGTCCTTCGGCGATGTTCGCCCCCACCGAGCTGGTGGATCTCAGCAATTGGTCCCGTAGGTAGAGTCTGCATCCCCAAGCCGTCTGCTTGCTGATTTTGTCCGTCTCGAGGGAGGTCTCCATGGCATGTCGATAGACCTTGAGCGACTTGAACCCAAAGGGAGGCGGCGATGATTCCATTCATCATCATCCTCGGATGATCACACCAAACCAAGTTCAGCAATCTAGGGTTCATTCCCCATAAATATCCCCGCCCGCCCCACTCTCCACTCCCACACCCCCGCTCCTCGCCTCCGCTCCCCGCTTAGCGATTTTCCGTTCCTCGCTCTCCACTCCCCGCCCCCCGCTCCCCACTCCTCGCCGCAAGCTCCTTGTCGAAGGTCGCGATCTCGCGCCCGGCCGCCTTCGCCATCGCGACGAGGTAGCAATCCACGAAGTGGAGCTTGGTCGTGGCGTAGCGCGCCAGCGCCTCTCCGAGGATTGCCGGATTCGCCACTCCGATCGCCCCATGATTGATTATCTTGGCCATTGAATCGGCCACCGCCTCCCGTCCCAATCCATAATGGGCTGTGAGCACGAAAATCGTCTCGGCCACCACGACATCCAGGAGGACCAGTTGATTTCCCGCCGCCTGCGCCGCCTCGAATACTCGAACCGCCTCGGCGTGCTGACGGTCCTCGGACCGCAGGAATCTCACGACGACGTTCGTGTCGACGATGGCGCCGTCGAGATTCACGGGTGTCGCCTTTTCCATTCTTCCGCGAGGTGCCGCTCGTAGATCTTGCGCGCCTTCGCCAGGTCGAGGTCGGGTCCCGGATCCTTGAGGGTGCCGGCCAAGCCGGAGACGGGAGCGTCGGGATCATTTTCCCTCTCCCATTTTTTGCGCAACACATCCCATGGCGCGACCGGGGAGTTTTTCCTTGCCGCACGCTTTTCGCCATAAGCTGCCTTCGGCTCGCCGAGCGGCGGTGTGACTTCCTTGCTTGGAATGGGATTCGCGACACCCGCCCCCACCCACCCCTTCAGCAGCTCCTCCACCACCGAGCGCAGGGTGCGGCCCTCCAGGGCGGCCCGGGCCTTGACCAAGGCGTACAAGTCATCCGGAAGGTCGAGGGTCGTTCTCATGAGTTACATAAAAGCATAAAACCATAAGGAGGCAAGCCGCACCCTGTTCACTTTTTTTCGAAAGCCCTTGCAGGTTCATCCAATTCTGAAAGTATCGCCACAGCCGAACCGTGCCTCCCCGGTCCACCATCCGAGCACGCCGTTCCTTCGCCCCCCATGAGCGCAGGTCGATCGACTACTTCGTGCGCATGGCCGAGGTCCTGTCCGTCCCGCGTTCCATCGCCGAGATCTACGGTCTTCTCTACATCTCGCCCGCCCCCCTGCGCTTCGCCGATATCGAGCAGCGTCTCGCCCTCAGCAAGGGCTCCGTCAGCGAGGGCCTTCGCTTCCTGAAGGACCACGGCATGGTGCAGGCCGAGCGCGCCAAGGGCAGCCGGGCCGAGACCTGGTCCGTCACGCCCTCCCTGGCCGCCGCGCTCGCCGACCTCCTGCGCCGCCGCCTCCAGCCCGCCCTGGAGAAGACCACGGGCGAGCTCGCCTCGCTCCAGGCCGAGGCCGCGGGCGCCGGCCTTCCCGACGAGGTGCGCGAGCGCCTCGCCAAGCTCAGCCGCTGGAACACCCGCGCGCTCGAGCTGATGCCCCTCCTTCTCGCCCGGCCTCCCTCGTGAGGCGGGGCAGGGCGGCCCCGCCGCCCGACCCTTTGACCGGTGACCCTGGTCTCGACAGTCGAAACACCCGACACGTGACGGCACCCCACCCGCCACGGGCGGCAGCCTGCGCGGGTTAGATTTCAGACGTCAGACGCTAGATGATAGACGTTTGATGACAGATGCTAGACGCTAAAGATTATGGGCCAGACGATAAAAGCCAGACGACGGATGATAGATATAAGGCGTTAGGGGGCAGAAATGTGTGCAGTCGTCTGCTAAGCGGGCTTAAAAGCGCGTGCCGCAAATTCCGCTCAGGTGTCGGCCGCCTCTCGCTTCCTGCGGAACTGTATCAAGCCGCTCAGCATTCTGCCGACCTCAGCGCACCTTTCATCCAAAACCTTGTGTTGGGCATAGTCGATCAAGCGTCGCCCAAGGGATATGTCCAACTGAGTCTGCAATTCCGCCAAAGAGCCGCGGGCGATGATGAGAAATCGCAGGGCATCCCGATTGCTTGATCGATCGTTCCCCTCGGCTATATTAGAGGGCACTGAAATCGAAGACCTCTGCATCTGGTCGGAAAGCACCCTGCTTCTAGAGACCCCGCCGAAATCGCAAAGATTGCCGATATCGACCGCCAAATCTCGCGATAGCCTCCAAACTTTGAGTTCCCTGAAGCCAACGGCGCGGTTGCCCGGTTCCATCGCCCCATCCTAATCCGAATCGGCAACCCTTCACGCGCTTTGCGCCAAGGTTTATCACCTAGGACAAGCCGCGTCCGTCCGCCGCCCAATCTCTCTCCCAACGAAGCCCAGTCTCTGACCCCAGACGACTAGTGTCTACGCGCCATTCAGGCCTCTAACATCTCGCGTCTAACGTCCGCGACTTGCTCTGTCCTCTAGCGTCTGACGTCTGGCGTCTACCATGAATTCTACCATCGCCATCCCCGCCCGGCTCGCCTCGACGCGCCTCCCCCGCAAGGTCCTGCTCGACCTCGGCGGCAAGCCCGTCGTCCAGCATGTATGGGAACGCGCCCGCCGCTCCAAGCTAGCGAAGGCGGTCGTCATCCTCGCCGACACCGAGGAGGTCGCGTCGGTCGCCCGTGGCTTCGGCGCCGAGGTCGTGATGACCGACCCCGCCTGCCCCAACGGCACCTACCGCCTGGCCAGCGCGCTCGACCGCCTCCCCGGCGACTTCTTCATCAACGTCCAGGGCGACGAGCCCTTCATCGAGCCGGACCTTATCGACGCGCTCGCCGCGCGCCACGCCGCGACCGGATGCGGCCTCGTCACCGCGGTCACCCGCCTGGCCTCGTCCGAGCGCCTGCTCGCCGACAGCGTCGTGAAGGTCGTCCGCGCCGAGGACGGCGAGGCGGTCTATTTCTCCCGCAGCCCCGTCCCCCACCTGCGCGGCGTGCCGGTCGCCGAATGGACCTCGCGCCGCCCCTACTGGGGACACCTCGGCATCTACGGTTACGACCGCGCCACGCTCGCGCGCTACCCGACCCTGGCCGCCACCGAGCTCGAGGCCTGCGAGTCGCTCGAGCAGCTGCGCTTTGTCGCCCACGGCTTCCGCTTCCAGACGGTCGAGACCGACTACCATCCCGTCGCGATCGATACGCCGGGAGATCTGGCTCACGCCAGGTCGCTGATGGGGAAATGAACTAGCGGGGGCCGCGGTTCGGCGGGGTCCGCGGCGCATAACTCGCTTCGCTCGGATAAACTATCAGACGCTAGCCCTTTTGGAGAATGCACAGACCCTTGTTTCGCTGCAGTGTTTCCTCGTCTATACTTTGGAATCTTTCATCTGAAATCTGACCTGGGTAGGGGCATGGTTACGCCCATGCCCTAGTCTCGAGGAGGTCACGGACGTAGCCGCGACCCTCCCCACTCCCCATTTAGCCAGTTAGCGGGTTAGCCAGTTAGCAATGCCCCCAGCCCCCTAGTCCCCCATTCCCCTATCCACGCCATGAAAGTCCTCGTCGTCGGCGGCGCCGGTTACATCGGCAGCCATTGCGTGAGGCAGTTGATCGCCGCCGGGCATCAGCCCGTCGTCCTCGACAACCTCTCCGCCGGCCATCGCGCCGCGTTGCCCCCGGGCGTCCCCTTGGTCGTCGCCGACATGGGCGACGTCCCCGCCGTCCGTCAGGCGCTCCGCGAGCACAAGATCGACGCCGTGATGCACTTCGCGGCGTTCATCAACGTCGGTGAGTCGGTCAAGGACCCTCTCCCCTACTATCGCAACAACGTCGGCGCGACCTACGGGCTCCTCGAGGCCATGCTCGCCGAGGGT
>CAIPVK010000094.1 GCA_903868455.1 uncultured Opitutia bacterium | reverse complement strand
CTGCTCGCGGCGATCCGCGACGCGGGCGTGAGGGAGGAACTCGCGGTCGGCGCCGACCTCGCGCGCGCCGGGTTGAGCCGCCTGCTCGGACGGCCCGCGACGCCGGCGGAACGCGCCGAGCTTGTCTCGCGCCACCGACGCTCCTGGCTCAGGCGCGCGCGTCCCGGCGGGCTTGAGGAGAGCGTGGCCGGTCTGAACCTCGGCTAGGCGGGCTCAGTGGCGACCGAGGGTCCACTGGACCTTCAGCCAGACCGAATCCTCCGTCCCGAAGGCGGGCGAGCGATCGTGGTCGTATTGCAGGCGCAGCAGGAGGCCGTCCGCCGCCTGCCAACTCACCAGGGGCGAGAGGCGCGTGCGGGCCTCGCGGTCGGCGTCGCGACCGGCGGCCTCGAAGGCGCCGCGGTCGAGCGGCACGGCGCGCTCGGCGCGGAGGGCCGCGGTCCAGCCGTCGCCGAGGCCCGCGCTGGCGGACAGGGCGACCGCGAGATCCTGCAGGCGGTCGGCGGCGACGGGCGCGCCGAGGCTGTCGAGGCCGGCTCGCGCCTCGTAATCGCGGTAGAGAAGCTCGGACTCGAGGGCGACCCAGCGACCCTCGCCGCGCTCGCGCCGCCACTCGAGATCCCACGCGCCGATCCAGGTGGCGCCGCCCGTGGCGTTGTCGCCCGCGGCGACGGAGACGCCGGAGGCGAGGGCCGCGCCCTCGCCGAGGCGGTAGGCGCGCTCGTTGCGGAGCGTGACGAGCGGGCCCGAGCCGAGGCCGGCGTCGTGGACGCGCCCGAGGTAGGCCTCGCCCTCGTGCGAGGCGCGGAAGGAGAAGGCGGTGTCGCCCGTGGCGCGCTGGATGGCGAGGGTCCAGAGCGACTTGCCGGGGTCGGCCTCCCAGGCGACCTGCGCTCCGGGGTTCCGGAGGCTGTCGGGGCCGAGGAAGCGGCCGAGGAAGAGGGGCGCGTTGGCGAAGGTCCACGCGTGGGCGTGCAAGGTGTTGGTCAGGCCGAGCGGCGCTTGGAAGATGCCGGCGCGGAACCGGAGGGCGTCGCGCGACCACTCGGCGTGCAGCTCCTCGAGCTCGCTCTCGGTGGGCTCGCCGGGGTGGCGGTCGACGTGGAAGGCGGCGACGACCTCGAGACGGCCGTCGGCCCAGTCCCGCCCCATGCGCCCGAAGAGCTCGGCGCCGCCGAAGGCGAGCCCTTCGTGGACGGGATCGGCGTGGGCCGAGGCGAGGGTGTCCTCGTAGGCGTCGCCGGCGCTGGTGCGGCCGAGGTTGCCGACGAGCACGAGCGCGGCGCGGGTGTCCCACGCGGCCTGCGGGGAAGGAACCGCCGGTTCGGCGAGGGCGGCGGCGGCGAGAAGGACGGGGATCAAGGGTCGCATCTTATCGCAACAAGTTTGCGATAGTCGGGCGCTGTCAATCCGGCTCTTGGCGGGCGCGCCCGCGCGCGTCATGGTCGGGGCGTGGACCCGCTCAAGCAACTGATCACCCTGCTGGCCGTGCTGAACCCGATCGGGGTGGTGCCCTTCTTCATCCACTTCACCCGCGGGCTGAACCCGGCGCAGCGCCACCGGACGGTCTGGGTCTGCGCCCTGACGGTCTTCGCCGTCATCGCGGTCAGCGCCCTCGCGGGCCTGCGGCTGCTCGAGTTCTTCGGCATCTCGCTCGCCTCCTTCCAGGTGGGCGGCGGGGTGCTCCTCCTCATCAACGCGGTGCAGATGCTCAACGCCGAGCCGGCCGACAGCAACCCGCGCGAGGTGGCCGCGGCGTCGGAGAAGCTCGACGCCGGGGACAGCGTGGCGGTGAGCCCCCTGACCATCCCGCTCCTCACCGGCCCGGCGACGCTCTCCACCATGGTCATCTACTCGCAGCAGGCCAAGGGGCCGGGCGACCTCGCCCTGCTCGTCGGCTACGGGGCGGTCGGCGCCGCCGCGACCTTCGGCGCCTTCGCCGGCGCGGAGCGCATCACGCGCCTCCTCGGCCAGACGGGCATCAACGTCCTGACGCGCGTGATGGGCCTCGTCCTCGCCGCGGTGGGCGTCGAGATCATGGCCGCGGGCCTGCTCACGCTCTTCCCCGGGCTCGGGGCGGCGGTCGGCTGAGGCCGGTCAGTCGCCGCCGCGGCGGGGCTTGCCGGTGGAGGCGAAGAAGGCGCGCACGCGCTCGGCGAGGTAGTCGCGGTTGAGGCGCGCGATGACGTCGAGCGTGATGCCCTTGGGGCAATGCGCCTGGCACTCGCCGTAGTTGGTGCAGTTGCCGAAGCCGGCCTCGTCCATCGCGCGCACCATGGCGACCGCGCGGCGGCCGGCCTCGGGCTTGCCCTGGGGCAGGAGGTTGAGGTGGGTGACCTTGGCCCCGACGAAGAGCATGGCGGAGCCGTTCTTGCAGGAGGCGACGCAGGCGCCGCAGCCGATGCACTCCGCGGCGTCCATCGCCTCGTCGGCGACGGGCTTGGGGACGGGGATGGAGTTGGCCTCGGGGGCGGAGCCGGTGCGGACGGAGATGAAGCCGCCGGCCTGCACGACCTTGTCGAAGCCCGAGCGGTCGACCATGAGGTCGCGCAGCACGGGGAAGGCGCGGGCGCGCCAGGGCTCGACCGTGATGGTCTCGCCGTCGCGGAAGTTCCGCATATGCAGCTGGCAGGTGGTCACGCCGGGCAGGGGGCCGTGCGGCATGCCGTTGATGGTCATCGAGCACATGCCGCAGATGCCCTCGCGGCAGTCGTGGTCGAAGGCGACGGGCTCCTTGCCCTCGCGGATGAGGCGCTCGTTGAGCAGGTCCATCATCTCGAGGAAGGAGGCGCTGGTGGGCACGGCGGGCAGCTCGTGCTCCTCGAAGGCGCCGGGCTGGCCGGGGCGCTGGCGCCAGACGCGGAGGCGCAGGCGAAGCGTCGCGGGATGGTCGGCGGCGGGGGAATTTTCCTTAACCATGGCGAAGGGTCACTTGTAGGAGCGGGTGGAGAACTGGACCTCCTCGTAGGCGAGGGGCTCGGCGTGGCGGACGGGCTCGGCGCCCTCGCCCTTCCATTCCCAGGCGGCGACGTGGGCGAAGGCCGCGTCGTCGCGGCGGGCCTCGCCGGCGTCCTGGTGCTCGACGCGGAAGTGGCCGCCGCAGGACTCCTCGCGGACGAGGGCGTCGCGGCACATGAGCTCGCCGAACTCGAGGAAGTCGGCCACGCGGCCGGCGTGCTCGAGGGCGGGCGTGACGCCGGCGCCCGTGCCGGGCACGGAGACGTTGCGCCAGAAGTCCTCGCGCAGGGCGCGGATGTCGGCGATGGCCTTGGTCAGGCCCTCCTTGGAGCGGGCCATGCCGCACTGCTCCCAGACGATCTTGCCGAGGCGCTTGTGGTAGGAGCGGGGCGTCTCCTTGCCGCCGACGGCGAGGAGGCGGGCGACGCGGTCGTTCGTCTCGGCCAGCGCCTGGCGGAACTCGGGGCCCTCGCCCGAGGGTCGGCCGGAGAGGCCGACGCCGGCGAGGTAGTCGGCCACGGTGGCGGGCAGGACGAAGTAGCCGTCGGCCAGGCCCTGCATCAGCGCGGAGGCGCCGAGGCGGTTGGCGCCGTGGTCGGAGAAGTTGGCCTCGCCGCCGACGAAGAGGCCGGGGATGTTGGACTGCAGGTTGTAGTCCACCCACAGGCCGCCCATGGTGTAGTGGACGGCGGGGTAGATGCGCATCGGCCGGCGGTAGGCGTTCTCGCCGGTGATGTTCTCGTACATGTCGAACAGGTTGCCGTAGCGCTCGCGGATGACGGGCTCGCCTAGGCGGGCGATCGAGGCCGAGAAGTCGAGGTAGACGCCGAGGCGGCGGCCGTCGACCGAGGGGCCGACGCCGCGGCCGTCGTCGCAGGCCTCCTTGGCCGCGCGCGAGGCGATGTCGCGCGGGGCGAGGTTGCCGTAGCTGGGGTACTTGCGCTCGAGGAAGTAGTCGCGGGCGGACTCGGGCAGCGAGGCGGGGTCCTTGCCGCAGTCGGCGGCGTCCTTCGGGACCCAGACGCGGCCGTCGTTGCGGAGCGACTCCGACATCAGGGTGAGCTTCGACTGGTCGTCGCCGTGCGCGGGGATGCAGGTCGGGTGGATCTGCGTGTAGCAGGGGTTGGCGAAGAGCGCGCCGCGGCGGTGGGCGCGGTGGGTCGCGGTGACGTTGCAGCCCTGGGCGTTGGTCGAGAGGTAGAAGACGTTGCCGTAGCCCCCGGTGCAGAGCACGACGCAGTCGGCCGCCCAGGAGCGCACCTCGCCGGTGACGAGGTTCCGGGTGACGATGCCCTTGGCGTGGCCGCCGACCAGGACGAGGTCGAGCATCTCGTGCCGGGGATACATGCGCACGCTGCCCGCGCCGACCTGGCGGGAGAGCGCGGAGTACGCGCCGAGCAGCAGCTGCTGGCCGGTCTGGCCGCGGGCGTAGAAGGTGCGCGAGACCTGGGCGCCGCCGAAGGAGCGGTTGGCCAGCTGGCCGCCGTACTCGCGGGCGAAGGGCACGCCCTGGGCGACGCACTGGTCGATGATGGAGACGGAGAGCTCGGCCAGGCGGTGGACGTTGGCCTCGCGGGCGCGGTAATCGCCGCCCTTGATGGTGTCGAGGAAGAGGCGGCGGACGGAGTCGCCGTCGTTGGGGTAGTTCTTGGCCGCGTTGATGCCGCCCTGCGCGGCGATGGAGTGGGCGCGGCGCGGGCTGTCCTGGTAGCAGAAGCAGGACACCTCGTAGCCGAGCTCGCCCAGCGAGGCGGCGGCGGCCGAGCCGGCGAGGCCGGAGCCGACCACGATCACGTGGTACTTGCGGCGGTTGGCCGGGTTGACGAGGCGCAGCCTCGCCTTGTGGGACTGCCACTTCTGGGCGAGCGGGCCGGCGGGGATCTTGGCGTCGGGAATCATGGGGATCACTTCGTGGCGAGCACGTGGACGGGGATGGCGGCGAAGCCGAGGAAGATGAGCCAGCCGTAGGCGGCCGCGGCGAGGTCGAGGCGCCCGCGCCAGCGCTCGTTGCGCAGGCCGAGGGTCTGGAACATGCTGGAGACCCCGTGGCTGAGGTGGAGGCAGAGGAGGGCCATCGAGACGATGTAGAAGACGGACACCCCGGGGGAGGCGAAGCCCAGGCGGATCATCTCGTGCACGCGGCCGGCGTCGCCGGCGGCGGCCACGTCGGCCCCGACCGTGCGGAAGGTGTAGTGCAGGAGGTGGAAGACGAGGAACCCGAGGAGCACGATCCCGGTGTAGGGCATGGTGCGGGAGGCGACGGACGCGCGGCGGGTGGCCTCGACGGCGGGGCCGCCGGCGCGGGCGGCGCGGTTCTCGGCGGCGAGGGCGATGCCCGTCCAGACGTGCGCCACGACCGAGACGAGGAGGACGGCGCGGGCGATCCAGAGGGCGGGGCCGAGGCCGTGGAGCCACTTGGCGTAGGCGTCGAGGGCCTCGGGACCCTTGAAGTAGAGGAGGTTGCCGGACATGTGGCCGGCGACGAAACCGACGAGCACGAGGCCCGTCACGGCCATGATCGCCTTCTTGGCGAGCGACGAGAGGCCGCGGCACTGGCAGGAGCTGCAGGACATGGGGAAGGAGACAAGGAAGCCGAGAAGCGTCGGTTTTCCCACCCCGGGCAGCGGCGGGCGGGGAGGTATTAGACGGGGGCGAGGGCGTGCTTAAGGAAAAGTGATGGAGAGGCGGCATCGTTTCCTTGCCAAGTCCTCGCCGGGACATGCAATGCCAAGGTCCAGACCGGCGACCCGCCCAGCGGACCTCGCCGGTCCCGTCGTTTTTGCATCCGTCGCACCCACCCATGAAATACCTTTTCGTCACCGGAGGCGTGATCTCCTCGCTCGGCAAGGGCCTCACCGCCGGGGCCCTCGGCGCCCTGCTCGAGTGCCGCGGCCTCAAGGTCCGCATCCAGAAGTTCGACCCCTACCTCAACGTCGACCCGGGCACGATGAGCCCCTACCAGCACGGGGAGGTCTACGTCCTGGACGACGGCGCGGAGACCGACCTCGACCTCGGCCACTACGAGCGCTTCACCTCGGGCACCCTCTCCCGGAAGAACAGCCTCACCTCGGGCCAGGTCTACGAGTCGGTCATCCAGAAGGAGCGCCGCGGCGACTACCTCGGCAAGACCGTGCAGGTCATCCCGCACGTGACCGACGAGATCAAGCGGCGCATCCTCGAGGGCGGCGAGGGCGTCGACGTCCTCATCACCGAGATCGGCGGCACCACGGGCGACATCGAGGGCCTGCCCTTCCTCGAGGCCCTGCGCCAGTTCCAGCACGACGCCGGCCGCGAGAACGTGGCCTTCCTCCACTGCACGCTCGTCCCCTACATCAAGGCGGCGGGCGAGCTGAAGACCAAGCCCTCCCAGCAGTCGGTGGCCAAGCTCCGCGAGATCGGCATCCAGCCCGACATCCTCGTCTGCCGCACCGACCGCCCCATCGGCGAGGAGAACCGGCAGAAGCTCTCCCTCTACTGCAACGTCGGCCTGGACGCGGTGGTGGAGTGCCGCGACGTCGCCCACTCCATCTACGAGCTGCCCCTCATGCTGGCCGAGCAGCGCATCGACGACTTCGTGGTGCGGCGCCTCGGCCTGGCCTGCGGCCCCCTCGACCTGCGCCCCTGGCGCGAGACCGTGCGCCGCCTGCTCGAGCCGCGGGGCCGGGTCCGCGTCGGCGTGGTCGGCAAGTACATCGAGCTGCAGGACGCCTACAAGTCGGTCTACGAGTCGCTCGTCCACGGCGGCATCGCCAACGAGGCCGCGGTCGAGATCGTGCGGATCGACGCCGAGGCGCTCGAGACGGACGGCACCGGGGCGCTCGCCGGGCTGGACGGCATCCTCATCCCCGGGGGCTTCGGCAACCGCGGCATCGAGGGCAAGATCCTCGCCGCCCGCTTCGCGCGCGAGCGGGGCGTCCCCTGCTACGGCCTCTGCCTGGGCATGCAGGTCATCACCCTCGAGTACGCCCGCCACGTGCTCGGGCTGGCCAAGGCCCACTCGACCGAGTTCGACCCCGCCACCCCCGACCCCGTCATCCATCTCATGGAGGGCCAGAAGGGCGTGGCGGCCAAGGGCGGCACCATGCGCCTCGGCGCCTACGACTGCGCCCTGGTCCCGGGCTCGCGCGCCGCGGCCGCCTACGGCAAGCCGGTGGTGAGCGAGCGCCACCGCCACCGCTACGAGTACAACGGCGACTACCGCGCCCGTCTCGAGGCCGCGGGCCTGCGCGTCGGGGGCACCAACCCGGCGACGGGCCTGGTGGAGATCGTCGAGGTCGCCGACCACCCCTGGATGGTCGGGGTGCAGTACCATCCCGAGTTCAAGTCCTCCCCCACCCGCCCCCACCCGCTCTTCGCGGCCTTCGTCCGGGCGGCGCTCGACCGGGCGGCCAAGGCGTGCTGACGGACAAATCGGGCGCGGCGCGGCGCTAGGGGTTGCAAGCCGGTCCCGACGGGATTGGCTCGACCTCCTTCCCCGCATGAGCCTCCCCGCCGCCTCCTGGGTTCCCCGCCTCCGCGAGCAAGTCGCCCGCGTCGTCGTCGGGCAACAGTACCTCGTCGACCGCCTCCTCGTCGGCCTGCTGGCCAACGGCCACGTCCTCCTCGAGGGCGTGCCCGGCCTGGCCAAGACGCTGTCCGTGCGGACGCTCGCCCAGGCCATACGGGCCGACTTCTCGCGCGTGCAGTTCACGCCCGACCTCCTGCCGGCGGACATCGTCGGCACCCTCATCTACAGCCCGCAGGACGGGAAGTACCACGCCAAGCGCGGCCCGATCTTCGCCAACCTCGTGCTGGCGGACGAGATCAACCGCGCGCCCGCCAAGGTGCAGTCCGCCCTGCTCGAGGCCATGCAGGAGCGCCAGGTGACGCTCGGCGGCGAGACCCACCGCCTGCCCGCGCCCTTCCTCGTCCTCGCGACCCAGAACCCCATCGACCAGGAGGGCACCTACCCGCTGCCCGAGGCCCAGGTGGACCGGTTCATGCTCAAGCTCAACATCGGCTACCCGACCCGCGAGGAGGAGCGCCGCATCCTCGACGCCATGGCGACCACCGCGCCCCGCCTCGAGGTCGAGGCGGTGATCGGGACGGACGACATCCTCGCCGCGCGCGCCGCGGTCGACGCCGTGCGCGTGGCCGACCCCGTGCGCGACTACATCGTCTCGCTCGTCCTCGCCACCCGCGGCCACGAGCCCGGCGGACCCGACCTGCGCGGCCTCGTGCAGTTCGGCGCCTCGCCCCGCGCGACCATCAACCTGACCCTCGCCGCCAAGGCCTGGGCCTTCCTCCAGGGCCGCGACCACGTCGTGCCGCAGGACGTGAAGGACCTCGCGCCCGACGTCCTCCGCCACCGCCTGATCCTGACCTACGAGGCCGACGCCGAGGGCGTGGACGCCGACGCCGTCGTCCGCCGCGTCCTCGACACCGTCCGCGTCCCCTGACCCGGCCGCCTCCCGCGTGGAGCCCGAGACGACCAGCCCGCAGGAGATGCTCCGCCGCGCCCGGCGCGTGGAGCTCGTCGCCTCGCGCCCGGTCACGGACGCCATGGTCGGGGCCTACCTCTCGCGCTTCAAGGGGCGCGGGACGGACTTCGAGGAGCTGCGCGAGTACGTGCCCGGCGACGACGTCCGGTCGATCGACTGGAACGTGACGGCGCGCACGGGGCGGCCGTTCGTCCGGCTGCACCGCGAGGAGCGCGAGCTCGGCCTCGTGCTGGCGGTCGACATCTCGGGCTCCTCCGCCTTCGGCTCGTCCGACCTCTCCGTGCGCGAGCGCGCGGCGGAGGTCGCCGCCATCCTCGGGCTCTCCGCGCTCCGCGCCGGCGACAAGGTCGGGCTCCTCCTCTTCAGCGACCGCGCCGAGCGCTGGGTGCCCCCGCGCAAGGGCCGCCGCCACCTGCTCCGGGTCGTCCGCGACATCCTCTCGCACCCCGCCGGGTCGCGCCGCACCGCCTTCGCCGCCCCGCTCCGGCGCCTGGCGCGCGCGGCGCGCCGCCGCTGCGCGGTCTTCGTGCTGTCGGACTTCCACCCGGGCGCCGAGGGCGCGGACGCCATGGTCGCGGCGCTCGGCGAGCTCGGCGCCCGCCACGACGTCGCCTGCGTCCACCTGGTCGACGACCGCGCCCGGACGCTCCCCGACGTCGGCCGCGTCGTCCTGGAGGACGCCGAGACGGGCGAGCTGAGCGAGGTCGACACCGGCTCGGAGGCGGTGCGCGCCCGCTACGCCGAGCGCGCCGCGGCGCGCCTGGCCGCGACCGAGGCCGCCCTCCTGCGCGCGCGCGTCGACGCCGTGCGCCTGCCCGCCGACGCCGCCGCGGCGCCGGCGCTCGCGCGGTTCCTCGAGAAACGGAGGCGACGCCGATGAGCGAGGGCCCGGAGAACCTCCTGCTCGGACCCGTCGCCGAGGTCCCCCCGCCCTGGCTGGAGGCCAACTGGCCGCTGGTCGCCGCGGGGGCGGGCCTCGCGCTCGGCCTCGGGTGGCTCGCGTGGCGGCTGGCCTCGCGCGCGCGCCGGCCGGAGGACCCCGCCGACGCCTGCCGCCGAGGGCTCGCCGCAGCGCGCGCCGCGGCTTCCGGCGCCGAGGGCGCGGCGATCGCCGCCGGCGCGCTCCGCGCCTACCTCGCGGCGGTCGTGGCGGACGCGCCCGCCGGGCTGAGCACCGAGGAGCTGGCCGCCCGCTGCGGGCGCTCGCCCCTGCTGGCGACGGCGGCCGACCCCGTGATCCGCGCGCTGCGCGCGGCCGACGCCGCCAAGTTCGCGGGCGAGGCGGTGGACGGCGCGCGCGTCATCACCCAGGCCGAGGAGGCCCTCGCCCGCGTCGAGCTGGCGCGGCGCGCGCTCTGGAAGGAGGCGCTGCGATGAGCCCCGCCGAGCTCGGCTTCCAGTTCGCCCACCCCGAGGCGCTGCTCCTGCTCGCGCTGCTGCCGCTGTGGGCGTGGTGGCTCGGGCGACCCGGGCGCGCCGCCGCCCTGCCCTTCCCCGACACCTCGCTGCTCGGCGACCTCGGCCGCCCGGCCCGCGCGGCGCGCGGCCGCCTCCGGCCCCTCCTCCGCCTCCTCGCCGCGGCCTGCTGCGTCGTCGCGCTGGCCGGCCCGCGCACGGCGAGCAAGGAGGTCGAGCGCGAGTCCGAGGGCGTCGACATCTTCCTCGTGGTCGACCTCTCGTGGTCGATGCTGGCGCTCGACATGGGCGGCAAGGACGAGGAGGTCACGCGCTGGGCGGCGACCAAGGCCGTCATCCAGGACTTCCTGCGGGACCGCCCCGACGACCGCGTCGGCGCCGTGGTCTTCTCCGGCAAGCCCTACCTCCTGAGCCCGCTGACGGTGAACAAGGACTGGGTGGAGAAGGGCGTCGGGCGGATGCACATCGGGATCATCCGCGAGACGGGCACGGCCATCGGCGACGCCATGGCGATGGCGGTGGACCGCATGAAGGCGCTCCCGGCCAAGTCGTCCAAGGTCATCGTCCTGCTCACGGACGGCGACGACAACCAGAGCAAGGCGGTGCTGCCCGTGCCCTCGGCCGAGCTCGCCGCGGCGCTCGGCATCCGCGTCCACACCATCGGCCTCGGCAAGGACGAGCCGACGATGCTGCCGCAGTTCAACCCCGCGACCGGGGAGATCCTCCGAGACCCGCTCGGGCGCCCGATCCCGATGCAGACCATGAACCCGGCCAACTACGACGTGCTGCGCACGATGGCCAAGGTCGGCGGCGGGCAGTTCTTCCGCGCGCTCGACCGCGAGCAGCTGCGGCGCGTCTACGCCGAGATCGACCGCATGGAGCGCACCGAGGTGCGCATCCGCGAGACGGTCGCCTTCGACGACCATCGCGCGGCCTGGGTGGCGGCGGCCCTCCTCCTGCTCCTCGCCGAGCTCCTCGCCCGCGCCCTCCGGCCGCGCGCCCCCTGAGCGATGGACTTCTCCGATCCCCATCTGCTGAGGCCCTGGGCGCTGCTCGCGACGCTCGGCGCGGCCGCGGCCGTCGCCGTCCTGCTCGTCCGCGCCGCCCGGCGCCGGCCCGAGCGGCTGGCGGGCTTCCTCACCGGCCGGGCCGCGGCGCGCCACCTGGGCGGCGTCTCCGGCCTGCGCCGCGCCCTCCGCGACGGGCTCGCCCTCGCCGCCCTCGTCCTGCTCGGCGTCGCGGCGGCCGGTCCCCGCTGGGGCGCGGAGCCGGTGGTCGAGCGCCCCGCCGCGGAGGACGTCGTGTTCGTCCTGGACACCTCGCGCTCGATGCTCGTGCGCGACATGCGCCCCTCGCGCCTGGAGCGCGCCAAGGCGGCGATCGGCGCCTTCGTCCGCCGCAAGGGCACGGGCAGCGTCGGCCTGGTGGCGTTCTCGGGCCAGGCCTTCCTGCAGTGCCCGCTGACGCGCGACTACGAGGGCTTCTTCCGCACGCTCGCGGAGACGGACACGCGCGCCATCCCCGTGGCGGGGACGGATATCGCCCGCGCGCTCGAGGAGGCCGAGACCGCCTTCGCCGCCAACCGCAACCGCAAGCTCGTCATCCTCATCACCGACGGCGAGGACCTCGAGGCCGGCGGGGTCGAGATGGCGGCCAAGCTCGCGCGCAAGGGCCTCGTCGTCCACACCGTCGGCGTGGGCACGGAGTCGGGCGGCCCCATCACCGTGGTCGGGCCGGACGGCCTCCCCGACAGCCTGCGCGACGCCGACGGCCAGCCCGTGCTCAGCCGCCTCGACGAGGCCACGCTCGCCAAGGTCGCCGAGGCCACGCGCGGCCGCTACGTGCGCCTCGGCCAGGCCGGCGAGGGCATGGAGGCCCTGCGGCTCGCCATCCAGGCCGGCACCGACGCCACCGGCGGCGCCCGCAGCGGCATCCCGCGCGAGCCGGTCTTCCTCGCCCTGGCGCTGCTGCTCCTCGTGGCCGAGTCCCTCCTCTCCGAGCGCCGCAAGGCCGCCCCGACCCCGTCATGAACCGCCCCCTCCTCCTCGCCTGCCTCGCCGCCGCGACGCTCGCCGCGGCCGAGGGTCCCGAGCCCGAGTTCTCGGAGCTCGACGCGCGCGAGCTCCACAACCTCGGCACGCGCCGGCTCGCCTCGGGCGACCTGCCGGGCGCGGAGGACGCCCTGCGCGCCTCGCTCGGCCGCGACCGCGACGCGCTCCGCCCGGGCTCGCTGCACAACCTCGGCCATGTCCGCTTCGGCAAGGGGCGCGCGGCCCTCGGCGGGACCGAGGGCGAGGTGACGGACCTCTCGCTCGCGCGCTCGTGGATCGAGGCGGCGGACGCCGACATCTCGGACATGACCGACATGATCGAGGTGCTCGACAAGGCCGCGGCCGAGGGGCGCAAGCCCGACTACGTGCCCGCCGTCTCCGCCCTCTCCTCCGGCATCGGCACCTGGCGCGCCATCCGCAAGGAGGGCTTCCCCGCGGCCGAGAAGGCCCTCGCGCGCCGCGGCGGCGTGATCGCCGCCTGGACGCGCTCCGTGGGCGACTTCCGCGGCGCCGCCGAGCTGGCGCCCGCCGACCGCGCCTCGGCCGAGAACGCCGACCGCGTCGAATCCCTGCTGCGCGCCCTCGAGCGGGAGACCCGCCTGCTGGCCGACACGCTGGCGGCCCTCCGCCGCAAGCACGAGGAGCTGCGCGAGGTCATCCTCGAGCTGATGAAGCGCATCCCGCCCGAGGAACGCCCGCAGTCCGGCGAAGGCGAGGGGGAGGATGACGAGTTCGGCGAGAAGAGGCCGCAGCAGGGCGGCGGCGGCGACGCGAGCGAGGACGGCGAGGAGGGCAAGATGTCGGCCCAGGAGGCCCGCAGCCAGCTCGAGGCGCTCCAGGACCAGTTCGGCCGGCGCATGCCGGCGGCGGGCCAGGGCCAGCCGGGCGAGGCGCGGTCGCGCGACCGGAAAGGCAGGGATTACTGAGATGCGCCCGTCCTCGACCCTCGCCTGCCTCCTGCTCGCCGCCGTCGCCGTCGCGCAGGACGTCGCCCGCGCGCGGCTCGTGCCGGAGACGCCGGCCCCGGGCCAGCCCTTCCGCATGGAGATCACCATCGACTCCGAGGCCTCGGACCCGCCGGGCCCCGCGCTGCGGGCCGGGGCGGAGCTGCCGATGCTGGAGGAGATCCCGCTGCGCTTCGCCGGACAGCGCATGGGCGGCCTGGGCGCGCGCGGGACGACCACGCTCCTCGTGAGCGGCACGGCGCCGCGGACGCCGGGCGTCCACCGCATCCCGCCCTTCACCCTGACCTTCGCCGTCCGCAAGGTGCGCATCCCCGAGACGAGCTTCACCGTGCGCCCGCTGGCGCCGGGCGAGACCCTCGGCCTGGTCGAGGCCCGGCTCGAGCTGCCCGACCGCCCGCTGACGCTGGGCGAGACCGTGGTCGGCCGGCTGGTCGTGACGAACGGCGGCAAGGAGCGCGCGCGCGGCATCTGGAGCGTCGAGGCCCGCGGCGAGGGGGTCTCCTTCCGCAACCTGGGCGCGCGTTCCGACGAGCAGGGGCTGGCGGCGGAGTTCGAATTGACGCCGACCCGCGCCGGGCAGGTCGACCTGAAGGTCGGCGCCGTGGTGCTGGCCGAGACCCAGGGGGCGCGAGGCGCGGAGACGCGCGACCGTCCGGTGGTGCTCTCGCGGGGCCTGCGCGTCGCCGCGGTGCCCGAGAAGGGGAGACCGGCCGACTGGGCGGGGGCGGTGGGCAAGTTCTCGGCGGGACCGGTGACGGTGAGCAAATCCAACCCCGAGATCGGCGAGCCCTTCCGCCTCTCCGTCACCCTCGTCGGCGACGGCAACCTCGACCGCGTCGTGCCCCCGGAGGTGCCGCACGGCGACGCGTGGGACGTCCTTCCCGTGCGCGAGGCCGGGCGCGGCGGCCGCGGCGCCACCGAGCGGACCTTCACCTACCAACTCACCCCGCGGCTTCCCGGCAAGCTGGCCACGCCGCCGGTGCGGCTGAGCGCCTTCGACCCGGCGGCGCGCGCCTTCGAGCGCATCGAGTTCCCGCCCGTCGAGGTCGAGGTCTCCGGCCAGGCGCCCGAGCGCGTCGAGCTGGTGGCCGCCGACCCCGCCGCGCCCGCCGCCGCGGGGGCG
>CAIPVK010000093.1 GCA_903868455.1 uncultured Opitutia bacterium | reverse complement strand
TACACAAACGGCTACAAATTGACGGAGCCCGCATAAACACTGGGCAAAACAGACAAGTGGCAAAAATTCGAATCCCTTCCTCTCCGCCACTTTGGCCGCGAACCCCAGTAAAATGGAGTTTCGTCGTCTGCAGGATTAGGCTGGCTATGCCGAATTTGACGTCATTCAGTCCTATCCTTGTCCAATGATCGGGGCGCACCTTGTTTTTCCGCAGCACGATGCGTTACGGGTTAGGTCGTCTGCTCTGACGACTTGTTGGGCCTTTTTCCTTTCGGAAGTACCAATGGTCATACCACGACGTTGTCTCATCCGGGATGAACTCCGACGGGACATAAAACGCATAGTCCCCGGTGAGGCGTATCCATAGGCTGCCATCAGGGGGCGCTTCGATCTTCTCGATAAAAGTCTCGAAAGCAGGCGTGAAGCCCGAACGCCACGCGCCAAGCTTCTCCTCGTAGTCTTCGTCTTCGTGGTGCGGACAAGAAGCTGACGATTCGATGATTTTATCGCCTCTTCCGAACTGCCATGGAGGGTCGATCCAAAGAAAGGCACCTCCCTCCTTGTTCTCGTCGATGTGCAGTTTCACGGAATTGGCCGCGAGGGTAAGGAAGCACCGTTTTCGGACGAGCGTCTGAAGATTATGCTGATGCTCCTTGTAGTCGCGGGCCGACATCTTTTACGAATAAATGTGTTCGCCCGAGCCCACCAAGGCAATCGCGGATAGTCGCCACAGCGGGCGCATCCGTTGAGAGCGGCACACGCCGGCGCGAGTGGAAGTTAGCAGATGAACGCCCGAGCAGTCAGCTGCCGCCTATTTCCGCTGAATCCGCGACGCCGCCCCCTGATAGGCAAGTGACTGGACCAAAGAAGGACTTATCCCACCCTGTTCGTCGGTCCCCGCAAGCGTTGGCTGGGGTGGGCCTTGTTTCGCAAAGCCAGTTTACAAAACCCTGCGGAATCGACTTGTTTGTAAATTAATATGCCGTAAAGTTTACAAATGGCCGCCAAGGAGTCCTGTTATGTCTACCGCCGTCCGCCGATTAGGCTGACCCGAGGCTGGGAGAGGTTGTCCTCGGCCACGGCGGCGGTGGCACGCTTCGACTCCGTGGCCATCGGGCTCCCCGACGCCCTCAAGGGCGTCACGTACCGTGACCTGCTCTTCCGCATGGAGGCATCCTCGAGCTCCGCGATCGAGGGCGTCGAGGCCTCTGCCCGGCAGCTCATCATGGATGAGGTTATGGCCGGGACGGATGAGCCCGTCTCACGGGATGAGCAAGTGCGGGAGGCCGCCAGGTCGCTCGCCGCCATGCGCGCGGCCGCCGACCTGCCAGCCCGGCGCCCTATTTCCCCGTCGTTCCTGTTCGAGATTCACACCCTCCTCATGGAAGGCGCCCGCGGCGCCCACCCTGGCAAGTTCCGCAAGCCCCCCTACGTCGGCTACGCGGCGGGTCGCCCCGCGGTCGACTCGGCGCTCGTGGCAAAGTGCATGGATGACCTCCTCGGATTCATGGCCGAGGACCCCGGTCCCGAAGGGCCGCTGGTCAGGGTCGCTATCGCTCATGCCCAGTTCGAGCTCATCCACCCCTTCCACGACGGCAACGGCCGCATGGGCCGGATGCTCATGCCTCTGCATCTCATGCGCGCCGGTGCTACGACCGAGCCCAACCTAGTGCTCTCGGGGCAGCTCTATGCCAACCGCGAGGACTACCGCCAACTGCTCGCCAACCTCCACAAGCGGGGCGCGGAGGGGGATTGGGTGGCTTGGGTGGAGTTCATGCTCAGGATTATGCGGGAGCAGGCCCAGGAGCACGCCGAGTTCTTCCAGCTCATCCGCAAGAGGTTCGACGAGGTCTCTAAGGCCACGGTCGAGGCGGCTGGCCAACGTGCCGCCGGTCATCTTCTACCGAAGTTCTTAGCCGCACCCGCATTCACGGTGCCCTCAGTCGCCGGCGACCAAAACCGTGTTACAGTCCACACTTGGATTGACAAGTTGGTCGCCGCCAAGGTGGTCAAGGTCGAGCGCCCCGGCGTCCGCCGCCGCGCCACAATCTACGTCTGCCCCGGGCTCATGAGCCTGCTCGGGCGCAAGTGAGCCGCCGTCGGCGGTATGAGGTCCGACCCGCTCGGACGATCCGCGGAGAACGCGCGGGAATCCTGTCCTTGCAATCCCATGAAGCGTTTTTCATTGTTTGCACGTTATGCAGGATTAGTCTGGATTAGGCGTTAAGTTGTCCACGCCGCTGTCCACAAAAGACGCGAACGCCGGCAAACCCAGCAAACATCGAGGTTCCAGAAATCCCTCCATGTGGTTCGAATCCCTTCCTCTCCGCCACTTTGGCAAACCCCTAAATATCAGGGGTTTGTCGTTTCTGAGGGGGTCAAAAAGGGGTAGTACTCTAGCAAATACTCTAGCAAAATTCTGTCCGAATCTGCATGTGTCTGAGGGGTGATTTTGACCTCGAATATCTATCCCGTTTGGGTCGTGGGATAGTCCCGCTTTTTTGGTCCAACTGAGTGCAATTTTCGGGGGGTGTTTACAACCACACCAAAAAACACCACAACACCCCCAAGATGGCACAGAAACACCACCCTAAGGAGGCCCGTATC
>CAIPVK010000092.1 GCA_903868455.1 uncultured Opitutia bacterium | reverse complement strand
GGGCCGATGCCGAGCGCGCCGATCTGGGCCGCGCCGCCGCGCTCGCCGCCGCCAAGGCCGCCGCAGCCGACGCCGAGGCCGCCGCGCGCCGCGCCGACACCGAGACGGAGCTCCGCCTCGCCCAAGCCGAGGGCGCCGTCGCCCTCGCCAAGGCCGACGCCAACGTCGCCCTGCACGCCGCCCGCCTCCGCGCCGCGTCGGTCGCGCCCGGCGCGGTCGAGCGCCCCGCCCAGCCGTTCAAGGACGGCGTCCTGCGCATCAGCGACCGCCGCATCGCCTTCAACGGCCCCGTCACCCAGGACCTGGCCGACCGCGTTTGCGCGGAGATCGCGTTCCATAACAACCAGGACGCCGCCGCCCCGATCTTCCTCGTCATCGACAACTCGCCGGGCGGATCCGTCATGGCCGGCTACCAGGTGCTGCGCGCGATGGAGACCTCGCGCGCGCCCCTCCACGTCGTGGTGAAGGGTTCCGCCGCCTCGATGGCCGCGGTCATCACCACCCTGGCCGAGCGCTCGTACTGCTTCCCGGGGACGATGCTGCTGCACCACCAGCCGTCCTTCGGCATGCAGGGCAACCTCCGCCAGCTCAGGGAGCAGTACGACTGGAGCAAGGTCTGGTGCGACCGCATCAACCGCCAGGTCGCGGCCAAGATCGGCATGTCGCTCGACGAGTTCGTGCGCCGCATGTACGCCGCGACCGTCACCGGCGACTGGCGCGTGACCGGCGAGGAGGCCGTCCGCCTCCGCTGGGTCGGCACGCTCGTCGAGCGGATCCAGGAGGACGGCGTCACCGAGCTCGCCGAGGCCGAGCGCCCCCAGCCGACCGTCACCGTCGTCCGCCGCGCCGCCGAGGCCGCGCAGGACGTCCGCCCTCCCGCTTTGCCCGGCGACGCCTGGCTCATTTACGAACCCAACCCCTCCACCCGATGAACCCCCGCCTCCCCCTGGCCCTCGCCGTCCTCCTCGCCGCGTCCGTCGGCGCCCAGCAAGCACCGGCCGCCGCGCCCGCCCCCGCCCAGCCCGCGCCCGCCGCGGCCGCGCCCGCCGCGCCCGAGGTCCCCGCCGAGATCAAGGCGATGCAGAAGGAGACCGAGCGCCTGCGCGCCGAGGCCGCGCGCATCCAGGCCGAGCTCGCGCTCGCCGAGGCCAAGCGCAACGAGTCCCTCGCCGCCGTGACCGCCGAGACCGCCAAGCTATCGGCCGAGAAGGCCCTGCGCGCCGCCCGCGCCGCCGCGGCCGCCGCCGAGGCCGAGGAGGAGAAGGCCCGCCTCGAGCGCGCCGCCGCCCTCGAGGCCGCCCGCGCCGGCGCCCGCCTCGCCGAGCGCACCAACCGCATCCGCGACCTCGAGACCGAGGCCAAGCAGCTCCAGCTCGAGTCGGCCAACGCCCTCGCCCGCATCAACGCGGACCTCGCCCGCTACCAGAAGGAGGAGGAGGCCCGCAAGGTGGCGTCCAAGGCCCAGCCCCGCTACCTCAAGGACCCGCTGGTGGACGGCACCCTCGTCATCAGCGACCGCCGCATC
>CAIPVK010000091.1 GCA_903868455.1 uncultured Opitutia bacterium | reverse complement strand
CGACCTCTCGATGCTCAACGTGCTCGACGCCGGCGAGGTCCGCCTCGCCGCCGGCGCCGAGACGCGCCTCCGCCTCGCGCCGCTCGCCACGTTCCGCGGCGCGGGCGTGGGCGCCGTGGCCATCGCCGCGGCCAACGCCGGCCCCTTCGAGCGGGTGGCCGCCGGGTTCCGTCCGGACGGCCGCGAGCGCGTGCTCGCGGCGCTCGTCACCGGCAGCTTCGCGACCGCGTTCCCGGACGGCGCTCCCAAGGCCGAGGCGGAAGGCGCGCCCGCCGCGCCCGCCCCGACGGCTCCGGCGACGCCGCCCCTCAAGGTCTCGGCCAAGGAAGGGCGCCTCATCGTCATCGCCGACTCCGACTTCGCCCTCGACTACTACTCGCTGCGCCGCGGCACCGCCTACGGCCAACAGGTGTATGAGCCCGTGAACGACAACCACGCCTTCCTCATCGGCGCGCTCGAGTCGCTCGCCGGCAACGCCGACCTCGCCGGGCTCCGCGCCAAGGGCGCCGCCATCCGCGCCTTCGACAAGGTGCTCGACCTCCAGCGCGCCGCCCAGGCCCGCTACCAGGTCGAGATCGACCGCAACGAGGAGCGCCTCAACGAGCTCGGCCAGAAGCTCGCCGAGCTCACCCGCAGCCAGGGCGGCGACCTCTCGAAGGGAATCGTCGTGACGCCCGAGCTCGAGCAGGAGGTCCGCCGCTTCACCGAGGAGCAGGCCGAGGTCCGCCGCGCCCTGCGCGACATCCGCCGCGCCGCGCGCGTCGAGGTCGACGGCCTCGGCCGCCGCCTGGCCGTGCTCAACTTGGTCGCCGGCCCGCTGCTGGCCGCGCTCGCCGGCCTGGCCTACGCCCTCCTCCGCCGTCGCCGGACGGCCTGACTCCCCCATGCGCAACCGCACGCTGCTGCTCTCCACCCTCGCGCTGGGCGCCGCCGCCCTCGCCCTCGTCCTGCTCGATTCCCCCGACGCCCCCGCGGCGCCGCAGGAGACCCCGCTCGTGCCCGCGGGCCTGCTCGCCGACCTCCGCTCGGTCGAGGTGACCTCGGGCGGCCGCACCGCGCGGGTCGAGCGGACCGACGCCGGCTGGGTCGTGCCCGGAAGGTTCGGCCTGCCGGCGGACGCCGACAACCGGCTGCGACCCCTTCTGCAGTCGCTCCGCCAGGCGAAGTCCCTCGGCACCCTCACCGCCGACCCGCGCCGCCTCGAGCGGCTCGGCCTCGCGGACAACTCGGTCGTGCTCACCGGCGCCGACGGCAAGGCCTGGAAGCTGGAGCTCGGCCGCATGACCGACGACGGCCTCGGCGTCGCCGCGCGCCTCCCGGGCGAGACCGCCGCGCGCCGCACGAGCTTCGCCGGGCACCTCGAGGGCGAGGTCGCCAACTGGATCGACCCCGTGCTCCTCACCTTCGACGCCGCCCAGGTCCTCGCTTTCGAGCTCGCCTTCGCCGACGGCTCCCGCCTCGCCCTCGCCCGGCCCAAGGCGGGCGAGCCGCTCGCGGGCGACAAGGTCGCGCCCGCCGCCGCCGAGGCGGCCGAGGAGCTCCTCCTGACCCTCGCCACGCTGCGCGCCGCCGACGCCGTGGCGCCGGACGACGCGGAGGCCAAGTCGGCGCTCGCGAAGCCGACCGTCGTCACGCTGACCTTGGCCGACGGCGCCAAGGTGACGGTCGCCTTCGGGCGCGCGGCCGCGAAGGACGGGGAGCCGCCGCGCGGCTGGATGCGCGCCACCCATTCCGACCCGCGCCACCCGGCCAACGCCAAGGCGGCCAAGGCCCTCTTCACCTGCGCCCCCTGGTTGACCGAGCAGGTGCCGGCGACGGCGGCCGATCTCGGCAAGCGCCCCGAGGCGCCGGCCGGACCCCAGGGCCTGCCGACGCTCGAGCTCGAGCCGGCGCGCTGAGCGTCAGGCGACGCGCAGCAGGAGGAGGCTGGCGGCCATCACCGCCATGCCCGCCACGAGGCCGAGGATGCTGTCGTGCCCCTTGCCGTAGGCGCGGCTGGTGGGCAGCAGCTGGTCGATGCTGATGAAGACCATGATGCCGGCGACGGCGCCGAAGCAGCCGCCCATCAGGAGGGGCGAGGGGCCGGCCCCGGGCGAGACGAGGGCGATCAGGCCGAAGCCGACCAGCGCGCCGACGGGCTCGGCGAGGCCGCTGAGGAAGGACCAGACGAGCGCCTTGCGGCGGCTCCCCGTCGCGTAATAGAGGGGCACGGAGACGCTGATGCCCTCGGGGATGTTGTGCAGGGCGATGGCGAGCGCGATGGCCAGGCCGACGCCCGGATTCTCGAGCGCGGCGAGGAAGGTCGCGAGGCCCTCGGGGAAGTTGTGGATGGCGATGGCGAGCGCCGTGAGCAGGGCCATGCGGCGGAGACGGGACGGCGGCACGGCCGGGGCGCCGGCGTGGAGCGGCGCGGCCTCGGCCTCGGTGGGCTGCTCGTGGGGGTTGTCGCCATGCGGCAAGGCGGCGTCGATCAGGGCGATGAGGAGGATGCCGAGGAAGAAGGCCCCGATCGCCCACCAAGGACCGTCGGCGGGTCCGAGGGCGCCGACCAGGGAGCGCTCGGCCTTGGGCAGGATCTCGGCGAAGGACACGAAGAGCATGACCCCGGCCGAGAAGCCGGTGGAGACGGAGAGGAAGCGATAGCTCGTCCGGCGGGCCCCGAAGGCGATGAGGCTGCCGATGCCCGTCGCCAACCCCGCGAACAGGGTCAGCCCGAGCGCGAACCAGAAATTCGGCAGGTCCATGGGCGGCACGATGGGCAAAACCGCCCGGCTGGCGAGCGCGCTTGCCAAGCGGGCCTCGGGCGGCTTTGAAGGGGGCGATGGCCGCCGCCGAATCCCAGTCCCTCGCCACCTACCTGCCCGTCCTGGTGCAGGTGATCCTGGGTCTCTCCATCCCCGGCGGCATCCTGCTCGTCAGCCACCTCTTCGGCCAGCGCGCCAGGGGCAACTACATCAAGGACCGCGCCTACGAGTGCGGGCTGCCCTCGGAGGGCAAGGTCCACCCCCGCTTCGCGGTCAAGTTCCACGTGACCGCGATGCTCTTCATCCTCTTCGACATCGAGGTCGTCTTCCTGGTGCCCTGGGCCCTGGTCTACCGCGAGTTCCTCGCGGCCAGCGTCGCCGTCACCGGCGCGACGGCGGTCTTCCTCGGGGTGCTCGTCCTCGGACTCGTCTACGAGGTCCGCCGCGGCGCCCTCGAGTGGGAGAAGTGAGGCGCACGGCGCAGGGGATTGGGGACTAGATGCCTAGGGGACTAGGGGAATAGGGTGTTGGCGGAACGGCGGGGTCCGCGGGGTCGGCGGGCGTGTCCTCGCTTCGCTCGGCTCCGGCTCAATTCAAGGGGTGCGCGATTTTCCCGTCGGCCCCTGATACCCTCACTCGCTTCCCCTAGCCCCCTGGTCCCCTATTCTTCTAGTCCCCCATTCCCCTAGTCCGCTTCTTTACTTTGAAATCTGCCCTCTGAAATCTAAACCGCGCACACCCCGCAGCCGGTGCCGGGAATCTGGCAGAAGAAGTCGTTGCCCTTGTCGTCGACGAGGATGAAGGCGGGGAAGTCGACGACCTCGATCTTCCACACGGCCTCCATGCCGAGCTCGGCGTAGTCGACCACCTCGACCTTGCGGATGTTCTCCTGGGCGAGGATGGCGGCGGGGCCGCCGATGGACCCGAGGTAGAAGCCGCCGTTGGCCTTGCAGGCGTCGGTCACGGCCTGGCCGCGGTTGCCCTTGGCGATCATGACATGCGAGCCGCCCGCCTTCTGGAAGAGGTCGACGTAGCTGTCCATCCGCCCGGCGGTGGTCGGGCCGAAGGACCCCGAGGGCATGCCCGGGGGCGTCTTGGCCGGACCCGCGTAGTAGACGGGATGGTCCTTCATGTAGGACGGCAGGGGCTCGCCGCGGTCGAGACGCTCCTTGAGCTTGGCGTGGGCGAGGTCGCGGGCGACGACGAGGGTGCCGGTGAGGGCGAGGCGCGTGGTGACGGGATGGCGCGCGAGCTCGGCGCGGATCTCGGCCATCGGCCGGTTGAGGTCGATCCGGACGACGCCCTCCTGCGAGGGGCGGCCGCGGTGCATCGGGGGGATGAAGCGCCCGGGCTCGGTCTCGAGCTGCTCGAGCCAGACGCCGGTGGCGTCGATGTAGGCCTTGGCGTTGCGGTCGGCGGAGCACGAGACGGCGAGGCCGATCGGGCAGGAGGCGCCGTGGCGCGGCAGGCGGATGACGCGGCAGTCGAGGGCGAACCACTTGCCGCCGAACTGGGCGCCGATGCCGAGGGTGTGGGCGACCTTGAGCAGCTCGGCCTCGAGGGCGAGGTCGCGGAAGGCGCGCCCGTGCTCGTTGCCGGAGGTCGGGAGCGCGTCGTACCAATGGGTGGAGGCGAGCTTGACGGCCTTCATCGTCGCCTCGGCGGAGGTGCCGCCGATGACGAAGGCGAGGTGGTAGGGCGGGCAGGCCGCGGTGCCGAGCGAGCGCATCTTGTCGGCGAGGAAGGCGACGAGGGACTTGGGGTTCAGGACGGCCTTGGTCTCCTGGTAGAGGTGGCACTTGTTGGCCGAGCCGCCGCCCTTGGCGACGAAGTTGAACTCGTAGCGCGCGCCCTTGCCCGCGGCGATGTCGACCTGCGCGGGCAGGTTCGTGCCGGTGTTGCGCTCCGTCCACATGTCGAGCGGGGCGAGCTGCGAGTAGCGGAGGTTGTTCTGGGCGTAGGCCTGGTAGACGCCTAGCGAGAGCGCCTCGGCGTCGTCGTCGCCGCCGGTCCAGACCTGCTGGCCCTTCTTGGCCGTGACCTGCGCGGTGCCGGTGTCCTGGCAGAAGGGCAGCACGCCCTTCGCGGCGACCTCGGCGTTGCGCAGCATGGCGAGCGCGACGGCGCGGTCGTTGGCGCTCGCCTCGGGGTCCTGCAGGATGGCCGCGACCTGCGCGAGGTGCGCGGGCCGGAGGTAGAAGTTGATGTCGTGGAAGGCCTGGTTGGCGAGGAGCGTGAGCGCCTCGGGCGCGACCTTGAGCACGGGCTTGCCGTCGAACTCCGCCACCGAGACGTGCTCGGAGGTCAGGCGCCGGTAGGGCGTGGTGTCGGGACCCAGCGGGAAGGGATCCTCGTAATGGAACGCGTTGGCCACGCGCCCAATGTGCGGGGCGGCGAGCGGGGGGCAAGCCGCCGCGCCGGCGACGCGCGCAAAAAAAGACCCCGGCTCGCGCCGGGGTCCGTTCAGGAACAGGTGATCCGAGGATTACTTGTTGACCGCCTTCTTGAGGGCGGCGCCGGCCTTGAACTTCACGCCCTTCGAGGCCTTGATCTTGATCTTGGCGCCGGTGGCGGGGTTGATGCCGTCGCGGGCGGCGCGCTTGGTGACGGTGAAGTTGCCGAAGCCGACGAGCGAGACGCCGCCCTTCTTGATGATGCCGTGCTCGAGGGCGCCGATGACGGCCTCGACGGCGCGGTCGGCGTCGGCACGGGTGGAGTCGAGGGTCTTCTGGACGGCTTCGATGAGTTCGGACTTGTTCATGTGTGTGTGGTGTTGGGGGTGATGGTTTAGGGATGCCTTGTGGGCGAGGAGAGGAGTAACCGTCCGCAAACCCGCTGGTCAACAGGGAAAAAGACGGTTCGCGAAAAATCCCTCCGGCCGCTCCGGCCGCTCCCCGGGCTCAGAGCAGGCGCCCGACGAAGGTGACGAGGAGGTGGAGGGCGGCGTTGGCGACCAACGCGGCGGCGAGGTCGTCCGCCACGATCCCGAGCCCGCCGGGGAGGGCTTGGAGGCGGCGGATGCCGAGGGGCTTGGCGATGTCGAGGAAGCGGAAGAGTCCGAAGCCGACCAGGACCCAAGGGAGCTTCTGCCCCGCCGGCAGGGCGACGCCGAGGAAGACGAGCGGCATGCAGGCGGCCTCGTCGAGGATGACCTCCGGGGGGTCCTTCCGGCCGAGGATATGGGCGGCGACCCCGCAGAGGAAGACGGCGGCGAGGACGGTCAGGAGGCAGAAGGCCACCTGATGGCCCAGGCCGTGGGGCCGGACGACCTTGTCCACCACCAGCCACCACCAGAGGAGGCCGGCCGCCGAGCCCCAGGTGCCCGGGGCGGGGAGACGGCCGAGGGGGCCGAGCGTGGCCAGGGGGACCATCAGGCGATGCCCGGCAGGTGGCGGCGGTGACGGAACAGGTAGACGGCGCCCGACCAGACGGTCAGGGCGACGGACGCCCAGAAGAGGCCGGTGATGATGACCTCCCAGCGCGCGTGCCACTCCGCCGAGAGCTTCCAATGCGTCTCATAGGCGCGCAGGCCGATGAGGTGGCCGATGGCGAGGATCTGGAGGAAGGTCTTGGACTTGCCCCAGCCCTCGGCCTCCAGCACCTGACCCTTGGCGGCGGCCACGAGCCGCAGGCCGGTGATGAGGAACTCGCGGGTGAGGATGAGGAAGACGCCGAGGGCGGCGACCAGGCTGGCGAGCGGCGAGGCGGCCGCGGCGAGGCCCGAGCCGGCGGCGACCTCGCGCACGGGCAGGCAACCGAGCGCGAGCATCGCGACGAGCAGGCCGAGGATGAAGATCTTGTCGACCAAGGCGTCCATCAGCCGGCCGAAGTCCGAGACGGCGCCGAGCTTGCGGGCGATCCAGCCGTCGAGCAGGTCGGTCACGGCGGCGGCGATGAAGAGGGCGAGCGCGGCCGAGGCCCAGGGGCCGGCGAGGTAGGTCCACCAGGCGATGAGGGCCACGGCGGGGATGCGCGCGAACGTCAGGATATTGGGAAGGTGTCGCAGGACGCTCATGCGGGCTTGCGGGCAGGATGCCGTCCGCCGAGGATGCCGGGCAACGCCAAAACGCCGTGGCCACCCCGACCCGCATCGCCGTCTACCCCGGCACCTTCGACCCGCTGACGCTGGGGCACGTGGATGTCGTCCGGCGCGCCGGGCGGCTCTTCGACCGCGTGATCCTCGCCATCGCGGCGAGCGACGCCAAGCGGCCGTGGTTCACCCTGGACGAGCGGCTCGCCATGGCGCGCGAGGCCCTCGCGGGAATCCCCGGCGTCGAGGTCGCCGCGCTGGAGGGCCTGACGGCGGAGTTTGCCCGGGCGCGCGGCGCCTGCGCCCTCATCCGGGGCCTCAGGAAGTTCAGCGACTTCGAGTTCGAGTTCGACCTAGCCCACGCCAACCGCCTGCTCGAGCCCGAGCTGGAGACCGTGGTGCTCATGCCGAGCAAGGAGCAGTTCGTGACCTCCTCGACCTTCGTGAAGGACATCGCCCGGCACCGCCTCTCGGCCGTCCGGGACTTCGTGCCCCCCTGCGTGGTCCCGTATCTGGAGCGAAAGATGCGGGAAACCGCCTGAATCCGGCCCCGGCCGGAGGCTCCTCTCCTTGCTTGCCCCCCGGGGGTGGCTCGCTTTGCTCCGACCTTCCGCCCTCGCAGGGGCGGCCCTCCCTCCCACGTCACCTTCCCGCCGTGAACATCCAGATCCAAGAGACCACCCCGACCCGCCGCAAGGTGACGGTCACCGTCCCCGCCGCCAAGGTCGCCGAGACCCGCCAGGCCGTGACGCGCGCCTTCGCCAAGGAGGCCAAGCTGCCCGGCTTCCGCCCCGGCAAGGCCCCCGAGTCGATGATCCTCGCCCGCTACGGCAAGGACATCGCCGCCGAGAGCACCCAGCGCCTGCTGGGCGAGGGCTACGACAAGGTGAAGGCCGACGGCTCGATCGAGGTCTTCGCCCTGGTCGCGGCCGAGCCCGTGGAGACGGCCGAGGGCAAGGACGCCGTCCTGTCCTTCGAGGTGGACGTCGTCCCCTCCTACACCCTGCCCGACTGGAAGGCCATCAAGGTCGAGGCCAAGGCCGAGCCCGTGACCGACGCGGACGTCCGCGCCAAGGTCGAGGAGATCCGCGCCCAGCGCGCCCGCTTCGAGGTCACCGAGGCCCCCGCCGCCAAGGGCGACTACGTCCGCCTCGCCTACGCGGGCACGGTCGGCGGCAAGCCCCTCGCCGAGGTCGCGCCCGACGCCGGCCCCCTGGCCAAGTCCGAGGGCGCGTGGGAGGAGGCCGGCGCCGAGGGCGACCTGGCCCTGATCCCGTCCGTCGCCAAGGCGCTCGTCGGCCTGAAGGCCGGCGCCGAGGCCAAGGTCGAGCACGCCTTCCCCGCCGACCACGCCGTCGAGGCCCTGCGCGGCAAGGTCGCGTCGTACGCCGTGACCGTGAGCGAGGTCCGCTCCCGCAAGCTGCCGGAGGTCGACGAGGCCTTCCTCAAGTCCGTCGGCGCCAAGGACGCGGCCGACCTCGACGACCAGGTGCGCAAGGGCCTCGAGGGCCAGCGCCGCCAGGAAGCCGAGCGCAAGCGCCGCGAGGAGGCGCTCGACCTCCTGCTCAAGCCGCTCGACTTCCCCCTGCCCGAGTCCGCCGTCGAGCGCGAGTCCTACGACCTCTTCATGGAGTACGCCAACCTGCGCATGCGCGGCGGCGCCACCCCCGAGTCGCTCGAGAAGGACCGTGAGACCATCCTGGCCGACGCCCGCAAGGCCGCCGCCGCCCGCGTCCGCTCCCAGATCGTCCTCTCCCGCATCGCCAAGGAGGCCAAGCTCGAGCTCTCGCGCGAGGAGATGGGCGGGGCCGTCATGCGCGCCGCCTACGCCACCCGCACGCCGCCCGAGAAGCTGGCCAAGGACCGCGACACCTTGGTGCGCATCCAGCGCGACGCCCTGCTCAACAAGGCCCTGGACCACGTCCTGGCCGGCGGCGAGGCGCCGAAGAAGGGCTGACAACGGCCGCCCCCGCGCCATCCTCCGGACCATGAGCTACATCATTCCGAACGTCGTCGAGCGGGACGCCCGCGGGGAGCGCGCGTGGGACATCTACAGCCGCCTCCTCAAGGACCGCATCATCTTCCTCGGCGCGCCCATCTACGACGAGGTGGCCAACGCCGTCATCGCGCAGATGCTCTTCCTCCAGATGGAGGACCCCAAGAAGCCCATCTCCCTCTACATCAACTCGCCCGGCGGGTCGGTCACGGCGGGGATGGCCATCTACGACACGATGAACTTCATCCCCTGCGAGGTGCACACCTACTGCCTGGGGAGCGCCGCGAGCATGGCCACCGTGCTCCTCGCGGCCGGCGCCAAGGGCAAGCGCTACGCCCTGCCGAACTCGCGCGTCATGATCCACCAGCCCAGCGGCGGCGCGGGCGGCCAGACGTCCGACATCTCCATCGCGGCCAAGGAGATCCTCCGCTGGCGCGACATCCTCAACCGCACGCTCGCCCGCCACAGCGGGAAGACGCCGGAGGAGGTCCAGCGGGACTCGGACCGCGACTATTACCTGACCGCCGACGAGGCCAAGGCCTACGGCCTGGTCGACGTCGTCGTCCCGGCGCGCCCGGAGAAGGCCTGAGGCGATGGGCGACCAGGCGAGCGCCTGCTCCTTCTGCGGCAAGCCCGCGGCGCAGGTCGGCAAGCTGATCGCCGCCCCGGGCGGCGTCGGCATCTGCGACGCCTGCGTCGGCACCTGCGGCCGCCTGCTGGAGCGCGACCGCGCCAAGGCGGGCGCCAAGGACCCGGCCGCCGCGCCCGCGTCGGGGCCCGTCCTCCAGGAGAAGCCCGCCCCCGCCGAGCTCGGCCCCGTCCGCCTCGTCCCGCCGGCCGAGCTGCGCGCGACGCTGGACGAGCACGTCATCGGCCAGGAGCACGCCAAGAAGGTGCTCTCGGTCGCCGTCCACAACCACTACAAGCGCCTCAACGACCGCCTCGGCGAGGCCTCGGGCGTGCCGTCCGACCTGGCCGGGGTGGAGCTCGACAAGAGCAACGTCCTGCTCATCGGGCCGACGGGCTCGGGCAAGACCCTGCTCGCGCGCACGCTCGCGCGCGCCCTCGACGTGCCCTTCGCCATCGCCGACGCGACCACGCTGACGGAGGCGGGGTACGTCGGCGAGGACGTCGAGAACATCATCCTGCGCCTGCTGCAGGCGGCGGACATGGACGTCGCGCGCGCCCAGCGCGGCATCGTCTTCGTGGACGAGATCGACAAGATCGGCCGCAAGTCCGACTCCGCCTCGCTCACCCGCGACGTCTCGGGCGAGGGCGTGCAGCAGGCCCTGCTCAAGATCCTCGAGGGCACGGTCTGCAACGTGCCGCCCGCGGGCGGGCGCAAGCACCCCGACCAGCAGTGCATCCAGGTCGACACCTCGGACATCCTCTTCATCTGCGGCGGGGCCTTCGTCGGCCTCGACCGCCTCGTCGCGCGGCGCGCCCGCGGCGCCCTGGGCTTCGCCGACGGCGCGGAGGCCCCCGCGCCCTCCGCCGAGGCCACCATGGCCGGGTTGCAGCCCGAGGACCTCTTCGCCTTCGGGATGATCCCCGAGTTCATCGGTCGCCTGCCCGTCATCTCGGTGCTCTCGCCGCTGACGGAGGCCGACCTCGTGCGCATCCTGACGGAGCCGCGCAACGCGCCCGTCCGCCAATATCGCAAGCTGCTCGCCCTCTCGGGCGTGCGGCTCGAGCTGGCGCCGGGCGCCTTGGAAGCCGTCGCGGCCCGCGCGCTCGCGCTCGGCACGGGCGCGCGCGGCCTGCGCTCGATCCTCGAGGGCGCGCTTCTGGACACGATGTACGCCCCGCCGCCCGCCGGCTCGGTCGTGACGCTGAAGCCGGAGATGTT
>CAIPVK010000090.1 GCA_903868455.1 uncultured Opitutia bacterium | reverse complement strand
CTCGTCCTGTCCCTGTCCAAGACCTTCTGATCCTCGGATCAGCTCATAGCACTCGGGGGCGCGTCGTGGGGCGCGCCCCCTTCCTTTGGCTCAGTCGCCGGAGAGGGCGTCGAGCGAGGCGCCGATCCGACGGCAGGCCTCCGCCTCGTCCGACCCGACCTCCACGCGCTCCAGCCGCAGGTCGACGCGGCTGAACGGCACGGGGAGCCCGAACCGGTCCCAGCTGCGCAGGCGCCAGCACCGATGGTAGCGGATGCCCAGGGCGACGACCGGGGCCTTCGCGACGCGGGCGAGCGCCAGCACGCCGGGCTTGGCCTCGCGGCGCGGACCCTTGGGACCATCGGGGGTGATGCCGGCGTGGCAGCCCGACCGCACCGCCCGGGCGAGGGCCATCAGGGCCTCGGTGCCGCGCGAGGAGCTCGAGCCGCGGGCGCAGCGGATACCCATCAGGTTGTAGAAGGCGGTCAGCCACCCGCCGTCCTTGCTCGCGCTGACGAGGGCGCAGACCGGGCGCGACAGGTGGCGCTGGGTGATCACCGGCGCGAAGAACAGCCGGTCATGCCAGAGGACGAGGACGGACGGCGGGAGGGCCTTGCCGGAGACGCCGGAGGCGGACGGCTCGAGGCGGACCCGCAGCGTCGCCAGCCAGAGCCGGAACAGCAGCGCGAGCGGCGCCACCCACACCCAATGCCACCAACGGACGGTGGTGGGAGCGCGGCTGGGGTCGGTCTCGGACACGTCGGAAGGGACGCAGAAAGCCGGGCGGGATTCAACCCTTGGCTAGCCCGAGGGCCGCGCGCACGGCCGGACGCGCCATGAGGTGGACGAAGGAGGTCGAGAAGGCGCGCGGGTCGCGTCGCGACCAGGCATCGGCCTCCGCGGGCGTGCGCCAGAGGAGCGCGTCGACCTCCGGGGGGTGGATCCGGAACGGGTGGTCGCCGCGCAGGAGATAGACCCGGACGAACTCATGCCCGAGGTCCGCGTGCTCGGGCGGCGCATCCACCTCCGCCAGCGCGGCCGGGTCGACGACCACGCCATTCTCCTCCCGGAGCTCGCGGACCATGGCGGGCAGGTAATCCTCGCCCGCGTCGAGATGCCCGGCGCAGGAGGTGCTGATCAGCCCGGGGCAGCTGTCCTTGCGGAAGGAGCGTCGCTGGAGGCAGAGCAAGCCGCGGGCGTCGAGCCAGAGGAGATGGACGGCCCGGTGGCGCAGGCCGCGGGCGTGGATGACGGAGCGTCGCTCGCGGCCGATGACGCGGTTCGCCGCGTCGACGACGTCGAACACCTCGTCGGGGTCCTGCGCGCGGTCGCTCATCGTCCGAGCTCCATCAGGCGGTTCCAGGTGCGGGTCAGCTCGCGGTCGTGGCGCCGCCAATCGGGGTCCCACGCCTCAAGCTGCCCCCAGAAGCGGTCGGAGTGGTCCATGTGCCGGCGATGGGCGAGCTCATGGAGGATCACGTGGTCGTGGATGGAGGGCGGCAGGAGCACGAGCCGCCAGTTGAGCGAGAGGGCGCCCTCGGCCGAGCAGGAGCCCCAGCGGCTCGACTGGTCGCGCACCGAGACGTCGGCCACGGCGACGCCCACCCGCCGCGACAGCCGCGCCACGGCCGCGCGAAGGCTCTCCGCGGCGAGCGCCCGCGTCGCGCGTCGCAACCCGCCCTCGGGGTCGGACTCCGGGTAGCTCAGGCGCACGCGGTCGCCCTCGACGAGCCGGAAGCCGGACCGCCCCGCGGCGACGAGCTCGACCTCCGTCCAACGGTCGTCGACCGTCAGCGACGGGAAGTCCGCCAGGTGGCGCGAGAGCGAGGACTGGACGGGCCTCGCCTTGGCGAGGGCGCGCTCGAGCCAGGGGAGGTTCTCGCGCAGGAACGCCTCGGCGGCGGCGAGCGAGGCGCCGGCCGGCACGGTCAGCTCGACCTTGGGGCCGGGGCGGATGCTGAGGCGGACGCGCAGGGCCTTG
>CAIPVK010000089.1 GCA_903868455.1 uncultured Opitutia bacterium | reverse complement strand
GAAATGTGACGGTTCTTCGGTGCCGGTTCTTCACCCCGCCGCCATCAACCTGTCACATTCGCCTGCGACACTCTCCCCGCACACCCACACCATGCGCACCCAACTGAAGACCCTCACCCTCGCGGCCGCGGCCGCGCTCACCGCCACCGCCCACGCCGGCGACAAGGAGATCCTGGATATCCTCGTCAAGAAGGGCACGATCACCGCCGAGGAGCGCGGTAAGATCCTCGAGGAGTCGAAGGCCAAGACCGCCTCGGCCAACCTCGACGAGGTCTTCGCCAAGGAGGACGCCCTCAAGCGCCTCACGATCTCGGGCCGCGTGCAGTTCCAGTACGCCTCGATCGACACCGAGCAGGGCACCGTCAACCCCGCCACCGTCAACCAGTTCATGGCCCGCCGCCTCTATCTCGGCGTCGCCGCCGACATGGGCGACGGCTTCTCCGGCGAGATCGTCAACAACTTCGTCGACAACACCCTGGACAAGGCCCTCGTGACCGTCGACAAGTCCTTCGGCAAGTTCGAGATCGGCTACCGCAAGACCTACGTCGTGGTCGAGGAGACCACCTCCTCCTCCAAGATTCCCACCGTCGAGCGCTCCCTCGCCACCCGCTACTTCACCGAGGGCAAGACCACCCAGGGCGGCGATCTCGGCGGCCGCCACACCGGCGTCTTCTACACCGGCAAGCAGGGTGACTGGACCTATGGCGCCTCCGTGTTCGGCACCAAGTTCGCCGACAACGGCGCGGCCAGCGCGACCAACAACAACGACCTCGGCTACGGCCTGACCCTCGGTTACAAGACCAAGGTCTCGGACGCCGAGATCTACGCCGCGGGCGTGAACTACGTCGCCTCGGGCTTCGCCGGCACGGGCACCCCCGCCGTCAGCGAGCTGAGCATTCTCAATCCCTACGTCGACGTGACCCTCGGCAACACCAACCTCGTCGCCGAGCTCATCCTCGCCGACTTCAAGGATGTCGCCAACACGCCCTCGCCCACCGGCCTGAACGTCACCTTGGTCCAGAAGCTCGACGACTCTTGGTCCGCGGTCGCCCGCTACTCCAAGCTCGACGCCGACGGCCGCGCCTCGATCGACGTCTCGGACTCGATCCGCCGCGGCAACGACGCCAACATCTCCACCACCTTCACCAAGGCGGACAGCCTCTACCTCGGCGTCATCTACAAGATCAGCGGCGACAACGTGAAGCTCACCGCCGGTTACGAGATGGCCGACTTCAAGGGTGCGACCGGCGCGACCAAGGCCAACGCCGACGTCATCCGCGCCCAGGTCCAGATCCTCTTCTGATCGGGGTTAGATCGGAAGCTTCATAGCAAACCGGAGGCCGCCCGCGAGGGCGGCCTCCTTCCTTTGCGAGCCTAACCAAGACGAGGATGAGGAGGAGGCGGACGAGGCGGAGGATGCGCACAGGTGCGCGGTGACCTGCCTCGGGTAGGGTCGCGGCTACGTCCGTGACCCAGGGCATGGGCGTAGCCATGCCCCCACCTCGCTGCCCGGACGCCTCGGAGAGGCGTCCCTACCCTGGGATGACGGTCGGCTCGGCGAGCCGCCCCTACCCAATCCTCCGCATCCTCGTCATCCTCCGCCTCCTCCGAATCCCTGCCTTCGACGCTCCCCTCACTCCTTCGCCTTCTCCGCCGTCAGGGCCTGGACCTTGGCGTTGAGCTCGCCGACCGCGGCCGCCGCGGCCTCGAGGTCCCCCGTCAGCTCGTTGACGCGCGCGGCGGCGTCGGCCCGCGCCTTCTCGGCGTCCTTGAGCTTGGCGTCGAGCTGCGCGGCCTTGGCCGTCGCGTCGTTGAGCGCCTTGTCGAGCTCCGCCACCCGCGATTCCGCGGCGGCCAGCTTCTCGGTCGCCTCGCGGACGGCCGCGGTCCGCGCCTTGGCGTCGCGGTCGACCGACTGGAGGCGACTCTCGGCCTCGACGGCGCGGCGGGTCAGCTCGGTCAGGCGCCCCTCGGCCTTCTCAGCCCGCTCGATGGCGTCCGACTCGCCGATCCAGAGGGCGAGGGCGGCGGCGCCGAGCAGGGAGGCGAGGAGGGTGAAATTGCGGGTGCGGACATCCATGCGCCCGAGGATGCCCGGGACCGGTCCGCTTGGAAACGGAAAAAGGGCGGGCCTCAGGCCAGGCGGTCGCGGTAGTCGGCGTAGGAGGCCTTCCGCACCACGTGGAAGCGGCCGTCCGCCGGGTCATAGGAGACCAGGGCGGGCAGGGGGATCCCGTTGAAGGTCGTGCTCTTGACGAAGGTGTAGTGCGACATGTCCAGGAAGGACAGGCGCTGGCCGACCCGCAGGGGGGCGTCGAAGCTGTAGTCCCCGATGACGTCGCCCGCCAGGCAGGTGGTGCTGCCCAGCCGGTAGGTGTGGGCCTTCTCCCCGGGCAGGCCCGCGCCGGCGATCTCGGCCCGGTAAGGCATCTCGAGGGTGTCCGGCATGTGGCAGGTGGCCGAGACGTCGAGGATGGCGATGTCCATCCCGTTGCGGACGAGGTCCACCACCGTGGCGGTGATCAGGCCCGTGCCGATGGCGATGGCCTCGCCCGGCTCCAGGTAGACGGCGACGCCCGGGTGGCGCTCGCGGAACCCGCGGATGACCCGCACGAGGCGGTCCAGGTCGTAGCCGGGCTTGGTGATGTGGTGGCCGCCGCCGAAGTTCACCCAGCGCATGCGGGGCAGGAGGTCGCCGAACTTGGACTCGAAGGCCGCCACGGTGCGCTCGAGGACGTCGGCCCCCTGCTGGCACATGGTGTGGAAGTGCAGGCCCTCCAGCCCCTCGAGCTCCGCGAGGTCGCCGAGCTCGGCGCGGGGCGTGCCGAGGCGCGAGCCGAGGGCGCAGGGGTTGTAGAGGTCGACCTCGACCTCGGCGTGCTCGGGGTTGACGCGCAGCCCGCAGGAGATCCGGCGGGGGGCCGCCTTGACCCGGTCGCGGAAGCGGCGCCACTGGCCGGGCGAGTTGAAGGACAGGTGGTCGGCGTGGGGGAGCAGGAGCTCCAGCTCGGCGTCCTTGTAGGCCGGGGAGTAGACGTGGCACTCGCCGCCGAAGAACTCGCGCCCGAAGAGGGCCTCGTGCAGGCCGCTCGCGGTGGTGCCCGAGAGATGGCGGCGGATGAGCGGGGCCTCGCTGGCCTGGGCGTAGCCCTTCAGGGCGAGCAGGACCTTCGCCCCGGAGCGCGCCTGGACGTCGGCCAGGACGCGGAGGTTCGTCTCCAGCAGGCCGCGGTGGAGGACGTGGGCCGGGCTGGGCAGGCCGGAGAGGTCGAGGGGCGCGAAGGCCTCGGCGACGCGGGCGGAGAGGGCGTCCACCTCAGGGGGCGAGTTCCTTGACCTGCCAGGGCAGGCCGCGCCGGTTGAGCTCCTCCATGAAGGGATCGGGATCCATCTCCTCCATGTTCCAGACGCCGGGCTTCCGCCACTTGCCGGTGGCGAGCATGATGCCGCCGATGGCGGCGGGGACGCCGGTCGTGTAGCTGATGGCCTGGGACTTCACCTCGGCGTAGCAGGCTTGGTGGTCGCAGACGTTGTAGATGAAGGCCTTGCGGGGCTTGCCGCCCTTGGTGCCGGTGATCTCGCAGCCGATGCAGGTCTTGCCCTTGGTGCGGGGGCCGAGCGAGGCGGGGTCGGGGAGGAGGGCCTTGAGGAACTGGATGGGGACGATCTTGTGGCCCTGGAAGTCGATCGGGTCGATGCGGGTCATGCCCACGTTCTCGAGCACGCGGAGGTGGGTGAGGTAGCGCTCCGAGAAGGTCATGAAGAAGCGGATCCGCTTGAGGCCCTTGAGGTTCTTGGCCAGCGACTCGAGCTCCTCGTGGTAGAGCAGGTAGCTGTCCTTCGGCCCGATCTCGGGGTAGTCGTAGACCCATTTGACCGAGAGGGGGTCGGTCTCCTTCCACTCGCCCTTCTCCCAGAAGCGGCCGCGCTGGGTGATCTCGCGGATGTTGATCTCGGGGTTGAAGTTGGTGGCGAAGGGGTAGCCGTGGTCGCCCGCGTTGGCGTCCATGATGTCGACCGTCTCGATGGTGTCGAAGAGGTGCTTCTGGGCGTGGGCGCAGAAGACGTTGGTCACGCCGGGGTCGAAGCCCGAGCCGAGGATGGCGGTCAGGCCCGCCTTCTCGAAGCGCTCGCGGTAGGCCCACTGCCAGCTGTACTCGAACTTGGCGTGGTTGGGCGGCTCGTAGTTGGCGGTGTCGAGGTAGTGGACGCCGGCGTGCAGGCAGGCGTCCATGATGGAGAGGTCCTGGTAGGGCAGGGCGACGTTGATGACGAGGTCGGGCTTGAAGGACCGCATCAGGGCGACGGTCGCCTGGACGTCGTCGGCGTCGACCGCGGCGGTGCGGATAGTCCGCCCGGTGGCCGCCTTGACGTCGGCCGCGATGGCCTTGCACTTGTTCTCGTTGCGCGAGGCGAGGAGGATCTCGCCGAAATGCTCGGAGGCCTGGGCGCACTTGTGGGCCACCACGTTGCCCACGCCGCCGGCGCCGATGATGAGGACGTTCTTGCTCATGAGAGTCCCTGTTTTCTGTCCGTCCCGCCCCCGGTTGGAAGGGAAAAAGGACCCCCGGGCCGGGGTCGGCTAGGAGGCCCTTTCGGCTGGCGGGATGGACGGGACTCGAACCCGCGGCCTCCTGCGTGACAGGCAGGCGCTCTAACCAACTGAGCTACCACCCCGGGCAGCCGAAAGGACGTTCAGCAAGACCCTCCGCGGCGGGGGTGTCAAACGGAAAACCCGGCGCGCCTCAGCCCCGCACCTGGCCGGTGCCGACGACCTCGGTCTTCCACGTCGTGAGCTCCCTCAGGCCCATCGGGCCGCGGGCGTGGAGGCGGTCCGTGCTGATGCCGACCTCGGCCCCGAAGCCGAACTCCTGGCCGTCGGTGAAGCGGGTGCTCGCGTTCCAGTAGACGCAGGCGCTGTCCACTTGGTCCATGAACGCGCGGGCCGCCGCGGGGTCGGCCGTCACGATCGCGTCCGAGTGACCCGAGCCGTGCCGGGCGATGTGCGCCGCGGCGTCCGCGAGGCCGTCGACCACGCGGACGTTCAGGATGAGGGCGAGGTGCTCCGTCGACCAGTCGGCCTCGGTCGCCGACCGCGCCCCGGGCATGAGGGGCAGGGCGCGCGGGCAGGCGCGGACCTCCGTGGCGCGCGCCGCGAGGGCGGCGGCGAGCCGCGGCAGGAAGGCCGGCGCCACCGCGGCGTCCACGAGCAGCGTCTCCGCCGCGTTGCAGACCCCGGGGCGCTGGCACTTGGCGTTCACTGCGATCGCCTCGGCCATCGCGAGGTCGGCGGCGGCGTGGACGTAGACATGGCAGATGCCGGCGTCGTGGCGGATGACCGGCACGCGGGCGGACGACACGACGGCCTCGATCAGGCCCGGGCCGCCGCGCGGCACGATGAGGTCGACCACGCCGCGGAGCGCGCCCAGCGCGGGCACGGCCTCGCGGTCGGCGAAGGGCAGCAGGGTGACCGCCTCGGGCGGGAGCCCGGCCGCGGCCAGCCCGCGGCCGAGGGCGGCGGCGAGCGCGAGGTTGGAGCGGAGCGCCTCGCTGCCCCCGCGGAGCACGCAGGCGTTGCCGGAGCGCAGGCAGAGGGCGGCGGCGTCGACCGTCACGTTGGGTCGCGACTCGTAGACGATGGCGACCAGCCCGATGGGGACGCGGCGGCGGGTCAGGCGCAGGCCGTTGGGGCGCTCCCAGGACTCGAGGACCTCGCCCACCGGGTCGGGCAGGGCGGCCACCGCCTCGCAGGCGTCGGCGACGTCCGCGAGGCGCGCGGGGTCGAGCCGGAGCCGGTCGACCAGCGACGCGGCGAGCCCGGTCGCGGCCGCGTCCGCCACGTCGGCCGCGTTGGCGGCGAGGATGGCGTCGGCGTCCGCGCGGATCGCCCGCGCGGCCTCGGCCAGGGCGCGGGCGCGGGTCGCGGACGGCGCGAGGGCGACCGCCCGGGCCGCGGCCTTGGCCGCGCGCGCCAGCGCGGCGGTGCGCTCGGCGACCGGGCTCATCGGCGGGCCAGGCGGAAGCGGGTGCCGACCGCCTTGCCCGAGGCGAGGTCCGCCAGCACGCGCGGGCGGCGGCCGTCGGCGATGAAGGTCTCGACGCCCGCGGCGGCGGCGATCTCCGCGGCGGCGAGCTTGGTCACCATCCCGCCGACGTTGCGCTCCGAGCCGGCGCCGCCGGCGAGGGCGCGCACGCCGTCGTCGATCCGGCGCACGAGGGGGATGAGGCGGCCGGTGCCGTCGGGGCGCGTCATCAGGCCGCGCACGCCCGAGAGCAGGACGAGGCGGTCGGCCCGGGCCAGCGCGGCGACGTGGGCGGAGAGGCGGTCGTTGTCGCCCACCTTGATCTCCTCGTCGGCGATGGCGTCGTTCTCGTTGAGGATGGGCACGAACTTGCCCTGGGCGAGGAGGTGGTCGAGCGTGGCCCGCGCGTTGCGCGAGCGCGAGCGGCTGTCGAGGTCGCCGTAGGTCAGGAGCAGCTGGGCGCCGAGGAGGCGGTGGCGCCGGAGGTGGCGGCCGTACTCGGCCATGAGCTCGGGCTGGCCTACGGTGGCGCAGGCCTGGAGCTCCTGGACGGCGACGGGGCGGCGGCGCAGGCCCATCGCGGTCATGCCCGCGGCGATGGCGCCGGAGGTCACGAGGATGACGTCGATCCCGCGGCGGCGGAGGCCGGCGACCTGCCCGACGAGCTCGCCGACGCGCGCGCGGTCGACGCGGCCGTCCTTCCGGGTGAGGAGACCCGAACCGAGCTTGACCACCCAGCGTTGGCGCATCCCCGGAGCGTGGCCGACGGCCGGCTCGTTGTCGAGCGTGTGCGGTGTTGCCAGCGGCCCCCGCCGCGCCAAGGTGGTCGTCCCATGGCCCGACCCGCATCCGACGGCGGCGCGCGCGACTCCCTCGGGCGCCGCGACAGCGCGCTCGACGCCGCCCTGCGCCCGCCGACCTTCGCCGACTTCGCCGGCCAGCGCCGCACGGTCGAGCGGCTCCGCGTCATGGTCGGCGCCGCCCGCCGCGAGTCCCGCGCCCTCGACCACATCCTGCTCCACGGCCCCCCGGGCCTGGGCAAGACCTCGCTCGCCCTCATCCTCGGGACCGAGATGGGGAAGCCCGTGCGCGTCACCTCCGGCCCCGTGCTGGAGAAGGCGGCGGACCTCGCGGGCCTGCTCACCTCGCTGCAGGACGGCGAGATCCTCTTCGTCGACGAGATCCACCGCATCCCCAAGGTGGTGGAGGAGTTCCTCTACTCGGCGATGGAGGACTTCCGCATCGACATCCTCATCGACCAGGGGCCCAACGCCCGCAGCGTCCGGCTCGACCTGCCGCGCTTCACCCTGGTCGGCGCCACCACCCGCACGGGCCTCCTCACCGCGCCCCTCCGCAGCCGCTTCACCCTGCAGAGCCGCCTCGACCATTACTCGCGAGAGGAGCTCGGCGGCATCGTCCGCCGCGCGGCCGACCTCCTCGGGGTGCGCCTCGGCGAGGGCGGGGCGGAGGCCGTCGCCGCCCGCTGCCGCGGCACGCCGCGCGTGGCCAACAACCTCCTCCGCTTCGTGCGCGACTACGCGCTCGAGCGCGCCGCCGGGGTGGCCGACGCCGCCACGGTCGCCGCCGCCCTCGAGCTGCTCGAGATCGACCGCCACGGGCTCGACGAGATGGACCACCGGCTCCTGCGCGCCCTCGCCGAGAAGCACCGCGGCGGCCCGGTCGGCCTCGGCACCCTCGGCATGGCGGTGGGCGAGGACCCCCAGACGCTCGAGGAGGTGCACGAGCCCTTCCTCATCCAGGAGGGCTACCTCGCGCGCACGCCGCAGGGCCGCGTGCTCACCGACCGCGGGTGGACGCTGGTCGGCATCGCCCCGCCCGAGCGGCCGGGCGAGCTCTTCGGCGCCTCCTGAGCGAGGTCAGTCCTCGGACAGGCCGCTCGGCATCGCCGAGGCGGGCAGGCGCGCGATGTCCGCGCCGAGCGCGGCGAGGCGGCGCTCGAACGCCTCGTAGCCGCGGTCCAGGTGGTAGAGGCGCTGCACCCAGGTCTCCCCGCTCGCGGCGAGGCCCGCGAGGATGAGGGCGGCCGAGGCGCGCAGGTCCGAGGCCATGACGGGCGCGCCCGAGAGCGGCCGGCCGCCCTTGACGATGGCGGTGGCGCCCTCGAGGTCGATCTCGGCGCCCATGCGCTGGAGCTCGGGCACGTGCATGAAGCGCGCCGGGTAGACGCGCTCCGTCACGGTGGTGAGGCCGGGCACGATGAGCTGCATCGCGAGGACCTGCGCCTGCAGGTCGGTGGGGAAGCCGGGGAAGGGCTGG
>CAIPVK010000088.1 GCA_903868455.1 uncultured Opitutia bacterium | reverse complement strand
AGCTCGGCCTTGCCGAGGAGCTTGCCGTCGTAGGTGAAGCGCACCTCGACGTCGGTCTCCGACTCGAGCCCCTGCTTCTTGAGCTCCATGAGGAGCGCCTTGCGGTAGATCGCGAGGTCGAGCCCGGGGCCGATGGCGTTGAGCACCGTGATGGCGCAGCCCGTGACCTTGTAGGCGAGGTCCTGGAGGGGGTTGGGGGCGCCCGCCGGATGGGAGGGGCGGGGAAGGAGGAATCGGTCGGCGTCGGAAGGCATGGCGGCGTCCCTTGCGAGAAACGGGAATCCCGTCGGTTATCAAGTCTTTCGGGCGCGCTTGCGGACCGGCTTCGCCCCCTGGGCGACATCCCCCGCCGACGGCTGGGGGGAAACCTCCGGAGGGAAGGCCTCGCGGCGCTGGCGCACGGCCTCCGCGTAGCAGGCGACGTAGCGGGGGGCGGCGTCGGCCCAGGTGAAGCGGCGCCCCATGGCGCGGCGGCGCATGGCGTCGAACTCGGCGGGGAAGTCGTGGCGCAGGCGCAGCGCCTCGTCGAGCGCCCATCCGATGGCGGCGGCGTCGGCATGCTCGAAGACGATGCCGGTGGACTCGGTCGCGCCGGGCGACCAGGGCGCGACGGTGTCGGCCAGGCCGCCGGTCCGCCTCACGATGGGCAGGGTGGCGTAGGCCATGGAGTACAGCTGGTTGAGCCCGCACGGCTCGAAGCGGCTGGGCATCAGGAAGAAGTCCGCACCGGCCTCGATGCGATGGGCGAGGCGGTTGTCGTAGCCGATGCGGACGCCCGCCCGGCCGGGGAGCGATTCCGCGAGGGCGCGGTAGGCGGACTCCAACTCGGGGTCCCCGCTGCCGAGCAGGGCGAGCTGGAGCTTGCCCGCGCGCAGGCGCTGGCGCAGCGGCTCGACGGCGAGGTCGAGGCCTTTCTGGTCCCAGAGCCGGGAGACGACGCCGACCAAGGGTATGCCCGGATCGGGGTCGAGGCCGAGGTCGCGTTGCAGGCCGGTCTTGCACGCCGCCTTGCCGGCGAGGGTGTCGGCCGTGTAGCGGGCGGGGATGAGGGTGTCGCGCGACGGGTCCCAGTCATCCGCGTCCACGCCGTTGAGGATGCCCTCGAGGTCGGCCGCGCGGTGTCGGATCACGGGATCGAGGCCGAAGCCGTAGCCGGCCCCGGCGATCTCGCGGGCGTAGGTCGGGCTGACCGTGGTGAGGCGCGTGGCGTGGTAGAGGCCGCCCTTGAGGAGGTTCACCCCGCCGAGGCACTCGAGATTGTCCGCGCTCATGAGCCACGCGGGCAGGCCGAGGCGGTCGAGCACGTCGCGTCCGGCCAGCCCCTGGTGCTGGAGATTGTGGAGGGTCAGGACGCTCGCGGCGCGCGCGAGCGGCGTCTCGCGCAGGACGGTGTTGAGCAGCACCGGGGCGAGGGCGACCGTCCAGTCATGGACGTGCACCACGTCCGGGATCCAGCCGTCGGCGAGGCAGAGGTCGAGGCCGGCGCGCGTGAGGAAGAGCGCCTTGCCCACCGCGTCGCCGCCGTAGATCTCGGCGCCGCCGAAGAGACCCTCGTGCTCGAGGAAGAGCGCCTCGAAGCCGGGGGCCTTGGCCTTGCGGACGCGGCACGCCGACTTGGGGGAGAGGCCGACGTCGAGGGACTCGCGGTGGACGGCCAGGTCCAGGCGGCCGGGGACGGAGCCGTGCAGCGGGGTGACGACCCGGACCTCGTGGCCGAGGGCGGCGACCGACTTCGCGATGGCCGCGGCGGCGTCGCCGAGGCCGCCCGACTTCGACCAAGGGGCCAGCTCGGGCGTGAGATGGAGGATCCTCATCGCTCCTGCACGCGACCGAGCCGGTTGACGAGGGGGACGAGGGCGAGCAGGACGAGGAAGGCGCCCGCCATCGCGACGTTGCCCGCGAGGTCGTGGACCGTGCCGAGGGCGGAGAAGCCCTCCTGGCCGGGCGCGAGGCCCGCGAAGTCTAGGTCGATCGCCTTCGAACCGTGCTCGCCGGCGTAGAAGGTCAGGTAGATGTTGCGCCCGATGTTCAGGACGACCGCCGCGGCGCCGGCGGCGAGGATCAGGAGGATGCGGCGGATGAGCGCGCCGGGGAAGCCGCCCTCGACCCAGAGGGCGCCGAGGAAGGCGCCGACGAAGACGCAGGCGGAGAGCGAGCGGATGCCCGAGCAGGCCTCGGCGATGCCGACCTGCTGGCCGTTGGGAAACTCGAGGATGTTGCCGCGGACGAGGATCTCCTGGCCCGAGGCGCGGAGGACGCCGGCCACGACCTCGGTGACCATCGAGAGCAGGGGGCCCTTCACCTGGTTGTCGACCAGGTAGAGGAAGGGGCCGGAGACGATCCAGATGCCGGCCGGGAACAGGAGCAGGCCGAGCGCCCGCCAGCGGGTGACGCCCGAGGGCGCGCCGTCGGGGCCGCGCGCGGCGAGGAAGGCCGCGCCGAGCATGACGCCCATCAGGCCGAAGGCGATGGCGAGGGTGGCCACCACGCCGGTGCCGAAGATGGCGCGGCCGGCCGCGCCGAGCGCGAACATGACGAGGCAAAGGAAGGTGAGGGTCGCGGCGAGTCCGCGCAGCCAGCGGGGGGCGTCGGGGCCGCGGGGCGAGTCGCCGCGGAGAAGGGGCGAGAGCGATTCCCAGCGCTCGTACAGCACGTAGAGCGAGAAGACGGGCACGAGGTAGCCGAAGGTGTAGTCCTCCTTCGTGCTCCAGATGGCCCACTGGTCCCAGGTGGCCAGGCCCATCATCGCGAGGAGGATGGCGCCGAGGGCGAGGACGTCGCGCGGCAGGGCCGGGGCGGTCGCGGGGGTCTCGGTCATGTCAGAAGCGGGGGACGGCGTCCAGCAGGGTGCGCGTGTAGGGGTGGGTGGGGGCGCCGAGGATCCGCTCGGGCGAGCCCTGCTCGACCACCACGCCCTTCTCCATCACCAGCACGTGGTGGCTGATGTGCTCCACCACCGCGAGGTCGTGGGCGATGAACAGGTAGGCGACCCCGAGCTCCTCCTGCAGGTCCTGCAGGAGGTTGACCACCGAGGCCTGGACGGAGACGTCGAGCGCGGAGACCGGCTCGTCGCAGACGATCAGCTCGGGCTGCACGGCGAGCGCGCGGGCGATGCCGATGCGCTGGCGCTGGCCGCCCGAGAACTCGTGCGGGTGGCGTCGCATCTGCTCGGGCTTGAGCCCTACCTTGCGCAGGAGCTCGGCGCAGCGCGCCTCGCGGTCGGCGCGGGACATCTCCGGGAAGTGGATCTCGAGCGGCTCGGAGAGGATGGCGAGGATGTCGGAGCGCGGGTTGAGCGAGCCGTAGGGGTCCTGGAAGACCATCTGGACCTTCTTGCGCCAGGGCAGGAAGGCGCGCGAGGAGAGGCGGCCGATGTCGCGGCCCTCCCAGAGGATCTCGCCGGAGGTCACGGGGGCCAGCTTGACGATGGCGCGGCCGGTCGTAGTCTTGCCCGAGCCGGACTCGCCGACCAGGCCGACGGTGCGGCCGCGGGGCACGGAGAAGGAGACGCCGTCGACGGCCCGGACCGGCTCCGCCTTGCGGAACCAGCCCGCGCCGGGGCGGGGGTAGTGGACCTTGAGGTCGCGGACCTCGAGGAGCGGGGCGGGGGCGTTCATGCTTGGGCGGACTCGCGGAGATGGTCCTCGAGCGTGGGAAGGCGGCGGCGGCGCTGGCCGAGGCGGGGAATGCAGGCGATGAGGCCGCGGGTGTAGGGATGCTCGGGCGCCGACATCACGCGGGCGACCGGGCCTTGCTCGACCACGCGGCCCTGGGACATCACGAGGACGTTGTCGGCGGTGTTGGCGACGATGCCGAAGTTGTGCGTGATGAGCAGGATGCTCATGCCGCGCTCGCGCCGGAGGCGGGCGAGCAGCTCCATGATCTGCTTCTGGATGGTCACGTCCAACGCCGTGGTCGGCTCGTCCGCGACGAGGACCTTGGGCTCGCACGCGAGCGCCATGGCGATCATCGCGCGCTGGAGCATGCCGCCCGAGAGCTCGTGGGGGTAGGAGTCGGCCGCGCGCGCCGGCTCGCGGATGCCCACCGCGTCGAGCGAGGCCTCGACGGTGCGACGGACGTCGGCCCCGGTGACCTCGGGCCGGTGGGCCTTGACGGCCTCGGCGATCTGGAAGCCGATGGTGTAGACCGGGTTCATCGAGGTCCCGGGCTCCTGGAAGATGTAGGCGATGCGCTTGCCGCGGACCTTGGCCAGGCGCTCCTCGGGGAGCCCGACCAGCTCCTCGCCTTCCAGCAGGACCGAGCCGGTGACGCGGCACGCCGGGGCGGCGGGCAGCAGGCGGGTCAGGGCGAGGGCGGAGACGGATTTGCCGGAGCCGGACTCGCCGACGACGGCGAGGATCTCGCCGGGGGCCAGGTCGTAGGTGACGCCCGAGGAGGCGACGGTGTCGGCCCCGCCGGAGCGGAAGGTCACGCCGAGGTCGCGAACACGGAGCAGGGGTTCGGAGGCCATCGCCGCCAAGGTAGGGCGGGGAGGGGGGTTGGCAAGGAGATGCGGCGCGGGTTCGCCGTTGCGCGCCGCCCGGGGAACCCTTCCATCGGCGGCGTGGCCGGCGACACCCCCATGCAGCGTCAGTACCGCGAGTTCCGGGACAAGCTCCCGGCCGACGCCGTGCTGCTCTTCCGGCTGGGCGATTTCTACGAGGTCTTCGGCGCCGACGCCGAGACCGCCTCGCGCGTGCTCGGCATCACGCTGACCCGGCGCCACGACCAGCCGATGGCGGGCATCCCCCACCATGCCTCCGGGGTCTACGTCCAGAAGCTCCTCGCCGCGGGCATCAAGGTGGCGATCTGCGACCAGGTGGAGCAACCCGTTCCCGGCAAGCTCGTGCGCCGCGCGCTGACACGGATCCTCACGCCCGGCACCGCGCTGGAGGACAACCAGCTCGACTCGCGCCGAGGTAACTACCTCCTGGCCCTCGCCCAGGACCGCCGCGGCTGGCACGCCGCCTGGCTCGACGTCTCCACCGCCGACTTCCGCGTGGCGAGCGACCCCGAGCTGTCCCGCCTCCTGCCCGTCCTGCACGCCGTCGGCGCCGCCGAGCTGCTCATGGCCGAGGGCCACGAGCCGCCGGCCGAGGTCCTCGCGCTCGCGTCCACCGGCCGCGTCTCGCGCACGCCCGGATGGAACTTCGACGGCGCGGCCGGCGCCCGGCTCGTCGCGGAGACCCTCGGCGTCCACAGCCTGGCCGGCTTCGGCCTGGCGGAGGACCATCCGGCCCTGGGCGCGGCGGGGGCGGCTGTCGCCTACGTGAGCGACTCGCTCTGCGATCGCCCGCGCAACCTCCGCCGGCTCCAGGAGGTGCGCCTCGGCCAGGCGGTGCTCCTCGATCCCGCGTCGGCCCGCAACCTCGAGCTCACCCAGACCCAGTCGGGGCGGCGCGAGGGCAGCCTGCTCGAGACCTTGGACCGTACGCGCACGCCCGCGGGCGCCCGCCTGCTCTCGCGCTGGATCACCGAGCCCTCGACGGACCTCGGCGTCATCGCCGCGCGCTCCGAGGTCGTGGAGGCGCTCGTCCGCCATCCCGGCGCGGCCGCCCGCCTCGCCGAGGCCCTCGGGTCGGTGCGCGACATCCCCCGGATCTTGTCGCGGCTGCAGAACCGGCTGCGCAACCCCCGCGAGCTCGGCGGCATCCGCGACACCCTCCGCGCCCTGCCGTCCCTGCGCGAGGAGCTGGCCGGACTGCCGGGCGAGGCCGCGCGCGGCCTCGCCGAGCGCATCCGCCCGCTCCCCGCCCTCGAGGCGCGGTTGGCGGCCGCGCTGGCGGACGAGCTCCCCGCGGACCTCTCCGAAGGCGGCGCGCTCCGCGCGGGGCTGGACCCCGAGCTCGACCGCCTTCGCTCCCTCGCCAGCGACAGCAAGGCATGGATCGCCGCCTTCGAGCGCGGCGAGCAGGAGCGCACCGGCATCCGCTCCCTCAAGGTCCGCTACAGCGGCGCCTTCGGCTACGCCATCGAGGTGACCAAGGCCAACCTCCACCTCGTCCCGGCGGATTACCTTCGCAAGCAGACGATGACCAACGCCGAGCGCTTCGTCACGGAGGAGCTCCGCGCCAAGGAGCGGGAGCTGCTGCGCGCCGACGAGCTCGCGCTGGCCCGCGAGCAGGAGCTCTTCCAGGGCCTCGTCGCCGAGGCCTTGGCGGAGGCCGACTCCCTGCAGTCGACCGCCGTCGCATTGGCCGAGGCCGACGTCCTCCGCGGCTGGGCCGAGCTCGCGCGCGACGGCGATTGGTGCCGCCCGACGGTGGACGGCTCCGACGCGCTCGAGATCGCCGAGGGGCGCCACCCGGTCGTCGAGCGGATGCTGCGCGAGCGGCCCGGCGCCGCCGCCTTCGTGCCCAACGACACCCGGCTCTCCTCCTCGGGCGAGCAGGTCGCGCTCATCACCGGCCCCAACATGGCGGGCAAGTCCACCTACATCCGCCAGGTCGCCCTCATCGCGCTCCTCGCGCAGCTGGGCTGCTTCGTGCCGGCGCGGTCGGCCCGCATCGGCTGGGTCGACCGCATCTTCTGCCGCGTGGGGGCGAGCGACGAGCTCGCGCGCGGCCACTCGACCTTCATGGTCGAGATGAGCGAGACGGCGAACATCCTCAACAACGCCACGGGGCGCTCGCTCATCGTGCTCGACGAGATCGGCCGCGGCACGAGCACCTACGACGGCATCTCCATCGCCTGGGCCGTGGCGGAGCACCTCCACGGCAAGGGCGCCGCCGGCCCGCGCACCCTCTTCGCGACGCATTACCATGAGCTGACCCGCCTGGCCGGCTCGCTCCCGCGGCTCCGCAACTGGACCGTCGCCGTGCGCGAGTGGGAGGACCAGATCGTCTTCGTGCGCCGAGTGGTCCCCGGCGCCGCCGACCGATCCTACGGCATCCAGGTCGCCCGGCTGGCGGGCATGCCCGCGGAGGTCGTCGAGCGCGCCCGCGAGATCCTCGGCGGCATGGAGCAGGGCGGGGGGCTTCCCGCCCCGGCGGCGATGCCGGAGCCGCCGCCCGGGCCATCCCCCGAGAAGCCGGCGACGAGCCGACGACGCACGGAGAAGCCGACGACGGGTCAGGCGCAGGGGGAGTTGTTTTGAGGGAAGGGCTGGGAAAACCTGGGAAAGGCTGGAAGCGGCTAAAAGGGGCTAAAGAGGAGGGAAGAGAGCGCTAGCCTCAAGGGGGTGAGGCGCGAGAAGGGCGATCATGGCCGGGGAGTCGGCTCAGAGGCGCTCGTTCCAGGCCTTCGACGCGAAGCGGGCGGCCAGCTCGGCCGCGACCTCCTTCGGGTAGGTCGGCGCGCCGACGGCGCGGGCCGGCGAGCCGAGCGTCTCGCCGAGCGCGGCCGCGAGATCCGTCT
>CAIPVK010000087.1 GCA_903868455.1 uncultured Opitutia bacterium | reverse complement strand
GGGATTGTCGGGAAGATTAGGCTTTGAGAGGAGCGGGGAGTGGGGAGTGGGGAGTGGGGAGTGGGGAGTGGGGAGTGGGGAGTGGGGAGTGGGGAGTGGGGCCAGCGGAGGTGAACTCGCTGCGCTCGTTGCCTTTGCTCTTTCCAGCCCTTCCCAGCTTTTTCCAGCTCTTCCCAGCCGCTTCTAGCGGTACTAGCAGGCTAGCGGAGGGGCCTGCGGCCCCGGTAGTTCATTCCTCCGCATCCTCCGCCTCATTGTCATCCTCCGAATCCTTGTCTTAAGCCCCTTCCCAGCGTCTTCAGGCCTCTTCCAGCTCCGCGCCCTCTCACTCCCCATAATGCGTCCACATCCTGAGGACCTTGACCGTGCGGCGATCGGCGAGAACCTGGTAGACGAGGCGATGCTGGAGGTTGATGCGGCGCGAGTAGGCGCCGGACATCTCGCCCAGCAGTTTCTTGAACGGGGGCGGGATGCGGAAGGGATCCCTCTCGAGCAGGGCCAGCAGGGGCTCGATGCGCGGACGCAGGCCGGCATTGGCCGCCTTGGAGGCGTCCTTCTCGGCCTGCCGGGTGTAGACGAGCTGCCAGCTCACCACTTCAGGCGCTTGCGGGTCTTGGCCAGGGGCGTGTCGAGCCCGCGGCGGATCGAGGCCGCCATGCCCGGGACGGACTGGAGCCGGAGGGTCTCCTGGATATCGGCCCAATCCTGGGCCGAGACCAGGATGGCGCTGCCGCGCTTGCCGGTGATCTGGATAGGCTCGTGGGCGGCGGCGTCGATCAGCTCGTAGAGCCGGGCGCGGGCGCGGGTGGCGGGGACGGTCTGCATGGAACCAAGCGTGCGTTTATGCGTACGCTTGGCAAGGAGGAGGTTGGCGTGGACGGCGGGCATGAGAATAAGCGGGTCGGCGGGGTTGGCGGGGACAGCGGGGTTGGCGGGAAATCAGGCGCCAGCCGAAGTCAGGGTCCAGCGCGGCCATTACCCAGGGAGGTCCACCCAGTTTCGGTTGGGGGATTTCCTTTAGGTAGGGTCGTCTCACCGAGACGACCGCGGACACCTCGGTGAGGCGTCCCTACCCAAAGCGAGGATGAGGCATAGGCGGTCCGCTCGGCGAGCGGCCCCTACCTGATGCATCCGCAGGCCCCAATCCCCCTTATCCCCGATTCCCCTAGTCCCCTAGTCCTCCATTCCCCGATTCCCCCGTCAGCCCGCCTCCGGGCGGGCTGACACAATCTCCTTCCCTCCCCTCCCCCTCCCCCTTTCCATCCTCCCCATGGGACGTCTCGAGGACACCTTCACGCGCTGCAAGGCCGAGGGCCGCGCCGCGTTCGTCAGCTACGTCAGCGCCGGTGATCCCGACGCCGCGACCTCGGCCGAGATCCTCCTCTCCCTCGCGCGCAACGGCGCCGACATCCTCGAGGTCGGGGTTCCCTTCTCGGACCCGCTGGCGGACGGCCTGACGAACCAGCTCGCCGCCCAGCGCGCGCTCGAGTCGGGCATGACCCACGAGGGCTTGCTCGAGGTCCTGCGCAAGGTCCGCGCCGGCACGGACAAGCC
>CAIPVK010000086.1 GCA_903868455.1 uncultured Opitutia bacterium | reverse complement strand
TCCGTTGGCCCGAGGGGCGCGGGGGCGAGCTCGAGCTCGGGCGCCGAGTGGGCGAGGCCGGCCTCCGCAACCCGGGCGAGGAACTGCTCGGCTTCGCCAGCCGCTGGATCCAGGCCGAGGACCTGCGCCTGCAACTGGATCGCGTCCGGGCCCGCGGCCCCGAGGAGGGCTATGTCCTTTGGCACCTGAACGATGGCTGGCCCGGCGCGACATCGTCCCTGCGCGACTCCGAGGGCGCGGAGAAGCCCGCCTATTTCATCGCCCGTCGCGCGAACGCGCCCGAGGGCGTGCGCCTCGCCTTCGAGGGCGCCGCCGCGACGGCCCAGGCGACGGGCAAGGCGCTCGACCTCTCGCTGCGTATCCTCGACGCCGGCGGCAAGGTCCTCGCACTCCAGCAAGGGGCTGGCCCGCTTCGCGCCGCCTTCCCCCCGGGAGCCGCCTACGCGGTCGCCGAGAACGGGCCCCATCGCGTCATCCGCCCCCTGCCCGCCCTCTTCCTGCCCGACGACCCCCGGCTGGGTAGGTCCGCCTACTCCATCGGCAGCGAGCCTCCCGCGAAGGGCGAATTCGCCGTCACCCACCTCCTCACGGTGAAGGCCGAGGGCGTGGTGGTCGGCCTCTGCCTCGAGCCCACGCGTGCGAACGCCTGGGCGCGCGACGGCATGATCGACCTGCTGCCGGGCGAGCGCCACGAGTTCCGCGCGAGCATTCCCAAGGACTGTCGCGACTGGCGCGAGGCCTTCAAGGCCCGCAGCTGGCATGACTTGGCGGGGAAGTGAGTTTAGGGAGCAAGGGATTGAAGAGATGAAGAGATCGAGGGGATGAAGGGATTTAAGGGATGAAGGGACGGAAGGAGCATGCCTGATTCCCTGAACCCAGCCGACACACCCATTCCTTCATCATTTCATCCCTTCATCCATTTAATCCCCCACCAAATAAAGGAGCCCCGCCACTCGGCGGGGCTCCGGATCCCTAAACGTCAAACACCCGGGGTTAGCCGCGGTTGGACGAAAGTTGCGATTTCAGGAACTCGACCGAGCGGCGGACGTTGGCGTCCACCTCGCACTGGTTCCCGACGGTCTTGCGGGCGTGGATGACGGTGCCGTGGTCGCGCCCGCCGAAGGCCTGGCCGATGGCGACGAGGGAGAGGCCGGTCAGCTGGGTGCTCAGGTACATGGCGACCTGGCGGGGGAAGGCGATGGCCTGCATCCGGCGCTTCGAGGTCATGTCCGACAGCTGGATGCGGTAGTGCTCCGCGACGCTGCGCTGGATCATCTCGACGGTGAGGGTGTGGCTCGCCTCCTCGACGAGGATGTCGTGCAGCAGGCGCTCGACGGCCTGGATGTCCAGGACGCGGCGGTTGGGCGACATCCGGAGGTAGCCCTCGATGCGGGTGACGGCGCCCTCGAGGTTGCGGACGTTGCGGGCGATGCGGCTGCCGATGAACTCGGCGATCTCCGGGGCGAGGTCCAGGCCGCGGTCCTGGGCCTTGCGGCGGAGGATGGCGATGCGGGTCTCGAGGCCGGGGGCGGCGATGGAGGCGACCATCCCCCACTGGAAGCGCGAGACGAGGCGCTCCTGCAGGCGGGCGATCTCGTTGGCCGGGCGGTCGCTGGTGAGGACGACCTGCTTGTGGCTGTTGTGGAGCTCGTTGAAGGTGTGGAAGAACTCCTCCTGGGTCGACTCCTTGCCGGCGAGGAACTGGATGTCGTCGATGAGCAGGAGGTCGAGCTCGCGATAGCGGCGGCGGAACTGCGAGACGCTGTTGGTCTGCAGGGCCTGGATGAACTCGTTGGTGAAGGTCTCCGAGGTGACGTAGGCGATGCGGGCCTGCGGGTTGCGGGCGAACAGGCTGTGGGCCACCGCGTGCATCAGGTGGGTCTTCCCCAGGCCGGTGGGGCCGTAGATGAAGAGCGGGTTGTAGTTGTGGCCGGGCTCCTTCGCCACGGCGAGGGCGGCGCCGTGCGCCATCTCGTTCTCGTTGCCGACGATGAAGTTGTCGAAGGTGTTGGTCGCCTTGATCGCCGGGGGCTTGGGCGCGGCCACGCGGGAGCGGGGGGCGGCGACGGGCGCGGGGGCGGGCGCGGCCTCGCGCTCCGTGGGGGCGGCGAGGCGGTAGGACATGCTCCGGCCGGCGGCGAGCGTGACCTGGCGGCGGAGGAGGTCGCCGAAGTTGCTGTTCACCCAGGCCTCGGCCAGGACGGACGGGGCGCGCAGGACGAGCGTGTCGCCCTCGATGCCCACCGGCTGGATGTTGGCGAACCAGCTCTCGAAATCGGCGCCGGAGACGGCGGTGCGGAGCTCCGCCTTGACGGATTCCCAGAGGTTGGTGTGGGTGGAGAGGGTGGTCATTCGGGGGTGGCCGGGTTATTCACAGGTCCCGCGGGGGGCGGGGCGGAACGGTCGGCGGAAAGGGGAAAGCGTTGGTGGGGTGAGGATGGGGACGTCGTGAGGCGGAGGCATCCGCGGCGGCTTCCTTTGCGGACGCGGGAGGGTCGAACTTACGGACGGCCCCCCGCGAGGAAAGCCTAATTCACCGGGGCATCCCATCGCGCGGCGCCGGATCGCTCAAGCGACGACCCTCCACAGGTTATTCACAGTTCCACCGTGTATAAGGTGAAACCCCTAGGTCGAGTTACCTAAACCCCTGCGGGTCAATGGCCTAGATAGCCGGGGTCTCGGCCAAGCTCGCGCGGGCCAGCTCGCGCAGGTCCTCGAGCGTCCGGCAACGCTGCAAACCGTCCCGGATGCGTCGGCAGTGCGGCAGGCCCTGGGTGAGCGGCTGGAGCTTGGCGGACATCCATCGGATGTCGCGCCCCCCGAGACGCGCGTCGGCGCGCGCCAGCGTCTGCTCGGCGAGGTCGAGGAGCGTCCGCCAACGGAGCTCGGGAGTGGCGGGAGCCGGCGCGGGATCGCCGTCGAGCGCGGCGCGGATCTCGCGGAAGATCCACGGTGAGGCCAGGGCCGCCCGGCCGACCATCAGGGCGGAGACGCCGGACTCGCGCACCCGACGGACGGCCGTGGGGCCGTCCCTCAGGTCGCCGTTGCCGATGACGGGGATGCGGACGGCGCGGACGACCTCCGCGATGCGGTCCCAGTCCGCCGAGCCCGAGTAGCCCTGCTCGCGGGTCCGGCCGTGCACGGCGATCGCCTCGACGCCGAGGGCTTCCAGCCGGGCGGCGACCTCGGGGGCGACGATCGAGTCGACGTCCCACCCCAGGCGCATCTTGGCCGTCAGCGGCGTCTCGGGGATGGCCTCCCGGACGGCGCGCACGATCTCGTAGAGGAGGGGCGTGCAGCGGAGGAGGCCGGAGCCGGCGTTCTGCTCGATGACCTTGTGCGCGGGGCAGCCGAAGTTGAGGTCGAGGAAGTCGGGCCTCAGGCGCTCGCAGACCATCCGGGCGGCGGTGGCCATCGAGGACGGCGTGGCCCCGAAGATCTGCACGCCCATGGGGCGCTGCGCCTCGGTGAAGTCGACCATCTCCCAGGACTTCGCGCGGTCGCGGAGGAGGGCCTCGGATTGGACGAACTCCGTCACCATCACCTCGGCGCCGTGCGACTTGCAGACGGAGCGGAACGCCACGTCCGTGTGCCGCGCCATGGGCGCGAGGTAGAGCGGCACCCTGCCCCGCCCCAGCCAAGGCAGGCGCGGCGCGACCGCCGGGCTCACTGACGGCCTCCCCCGGCGGCCCGTTCCCTCCTCAGTTGGCGCCAACGGGCCAGGCGCTCCGCCAGCTGCGGCTCGGCCCCGTTGGCCCCGGGTTGGAAGAGGTCGAGCGGCCGGGAGAGATAGGACTGGCCGGAGATACCCTCCGGGAACTCGTGGCTGTAAAGGTAGGCCGCCCCTTGGCCGAGGCGCCGGGCCACGGCCGTGTGGCTGTCCTTGAGATGCAGGGGGACCTCCTGGCGGGGCTGGGAGCGCACGGCCTCCTTAGCCCGCGCCAGCGCGAGCGTCGCGCTGTTGCTCTTCGGGGCCAGGGCGAGGAACAGCGTGGCGTGCGCCAGAGGGTATTCCGCCTCGGGCATTCCCACGAGCTCGGCGGCCTGATAGGCGGCGACGGCGACGCCCAGCCCGCGGGAGTCGGCCAGGCCGATGTCCTCGGAGGCGGCGATGACGAGCCGGCGGGCGATGAAGCGCGGGTCCTCGCCGGCCTCGAGCTGGACGGCCAGCCAGTAGAGGGCGGCGTCGGGGTCGCCGCCCCGCACCGACTTGATGAACGCCGAGGCGGTGTCGTAATGGTCGTCCCCGCCGTCGTCGTAGCGCAGGCGGCGCTCCTTGGCGAAGGCCGCGACCGCCTCGTCGGTGATGGCGGAGCCGACCGGCGTCGAGAGGGCGAGGGTCTCGAGGGCGTTCAGGGCGCGGCGCAGGTCGCCCTCGGATAGGTCGGCGAGCAGCCCGAGGACAGCCTCGGAGGCGGCGACGCGGATCTTGCCCAGGCCGCGGGTCTCGTCGGCCAGCGCGCGGGCGAGGAAGGCGACGACGTCCTCGCGCGGGAGGGGGTCCAACCGGAAGAGGTGGCTCCGGCTGAGGAGGGCGGGCACGACGTGCACGCCGGGATTGTGGGTGGTGCAGCCGACCAAGCGGACGGCGCCCGACTCGACGTCGGGCAGCAGCAGGTCCTGCTGCGCCTTGTTGAACCGATGGATCTCGTCGATGACGAGCAGCGTGCGCCGCTCGGGCCGGGCGCGGGCCTCGGCGAGGATCTCGCGCAGCTCGGGCGCGCCGGAGAGGACGGCGTTGACCCGGACGGCGTGGGAGCCGGTCTCGGCCGCGATGGCCTCCGCCAAGGTGGTCTTGCCGCAGCCGGGAGGCCCGTAGAGCAGCAGCGAGCCGAAGGCGTCCTCGCGGATGAGCCTCGGCAGGAGAGCCCCCTCGCCGAGCAGGGCGCGGTGGCCGACCATCTCGGCCAATGTCCGCGGCCGCATGCGCGCGGCCAACGGCTGGCGCGGGGGCGCGGCGGACGTGTCTTCGCCGAGGCCCGGCAGCGCGCGCGCGTCTGGATCTCCCCGGCGGCTCACTCGCGTAGGATGTGGCAGGAGGGGTGGCCCGTGCGTTCCACGTACCGCTGGTGGTATTCCTCGGCGCGCCAGAAGGTCGGGGCGGGCTCGATCGTCGTGACGATCGGGCGGGTGAAGCGGGGCTGGGCGGCGACCCTCGCGCGCTCGGCCTCGGCCCGCTGCGTCTCGTCATGGACGAAGATGACCGACCGGTACTGCGTCCCCACGTCAGGCCCCTGGCGGTTCAGGGTCGTCGGGTCGTGCATCTTGAAGAAGACCTCGGCCAGGCGGGCGTAGGTGATGCGGGAGGGGTCGTAGGTCACCTCGACCACCTCGGCGTGGCCGGTCTCGCCCGTGCAGATCTGGCGGTAGGTGGGATGGTCGGTCGCCCCGCCGGCGTAGCCCGAGACCGCGTCGACCACGCCGGGCAGCTGACGGTAGACATGCTCGACGCCCCAGAAGCAACCGGCGCCGAAGGTGGCCTTGCGGAGGGTGAAGGGGTCGGGTGCGGGGGACATGGCGGGAGGGGTGGGCGCGGGGGCGCAGGCGACGAGCGCCAGGAGGGCGAGCGCGGCGAGGCGACGCATGAGGGAAGGGTGGACGGCCCCCTTCCGGAATCAAGCCTTCGAGGGGTCCAAGGCCCGGAGCAGCCGCGCCTCGAGCTCGGCCGGCGACTCGGGCTCGCCGGCGACCGAGGGCTCGCGCACCAGGTAGAAGGTGTCCAAGGCGTAGCCCTTCTCCGTCCCGACGTTGGCGAAGGTCAGGGCGTAGCCCGCGTCGCGGATGGCGCGACCGAGGTGGTAGAGGAGGCCCAGGCGGTCGGGGGCCTGGATCTCGACCACGAGGCGGCCGAGGTCGGCGGAGTCGTAGGCCCGGACGACGGGCACCTGCGCGGGGCCGCGCCGCGCCGCCGGGAGGCGCCGGAGGAGGCGGGTCTCCTCGGCGAGCACGGCGGGGAGGAGGTCGCGCTGGTGCACGAGCGCGTCGGTCACCGCGGCGACGAAGCGCGCCTTGGCCCCGTCGGGGTCGTCCGGCGGGAGCGCGACGCGGAAGACGTCGATCGCCACATGGTCGCCGCGGCTGAACGCCCGGCAGGAGAGGATGTTGATGCCCGCGACCGCGAAGGCGCCGGCAAGTCGGGCGAAGAGCCCCGCGCGGTCCCAGGTGACCACGTGGCAATCGACGGTGCCTCGCGCGGCCTGGCTCCAGGCGACCTGGGGCAGCAAGGCGCGGTCGGGGTCCGACCCGAGCGCGGCGAGCAGGTGGGCGTGCACGGCGCGGAGATGGAGGGCGAGGGCCTCGGGGCCGACATGCAGGAAGTAACCCTGCGGGAGCAGGCGGAAGTGGGCCTCGACCTCGGGCGCGGCGATCGCGCCGCCGAGCAGGCCCTCGGCGTCGGCGCGCAGGCGGATGAGGCGGGCGGTGGCCTCGGGCCCTTCCCCGCCCCGCTCGATCCAACCCAGCGTGAGCCGCAGCAGCCGGTTGTGCTGCTCGTCCTTGCCCTCCGTCCAGAGGCCGGGCGAGGTGGCGCGGGCGTCGCAGCGGGTGTGGACGAAGAGATGGCGGAGGACGTCGGCGTCGCCCACCGTCTCGGCGAAGCGCGCGACGTTGGCCGGGTCGTCGAGGTCGTGGCGCTGCCAATAGATGCCCATCACGAGATGGTGGCGGATGACCGCCTCGGCGAGGCGCCGCTCCGCGGGACCGTGGCCGAGCCGGGTCAGGACGGCCTCGGCCATGGCGGCGCCGCGCTCGGCGTGGCCGTGGATGCCCTCGGCCTTGCCGATGTCGTGCAACAGGAGCGTCGCGTAGAGGAGCGCGGGGTCTTGGGCGGCCTCGAGCACCTTGAGATGGTGGGACGCCGCGGGGTCGGCGCCTTGGAAGACGGCGTCCAGCTCGAGCAGGCAGCGCAAGGTGTGGATGTCGGCCGTCCACCGATGGTAGAACTCGAGCTGGACGAGGCAGTGGAGGCCGGCGAACTCCGGCAGGAGCCGGTCGAGCAGGCCGTGCTCGCGCAGGCCGTCGACGGCGGGATGGACGCGGCCGACCTCGCGAAGGATCTCCCGGAACAGGGACTGGGCCGAGGGGCCCAGCGCCAGCTCGGGCGTCAGCAGCGAGGCGCGCTCGCGGACGAGCAGCGAGGTCGCGCGATCCGGCGAGGCCCCGTGGAGCTGGCAGAGTCGGAAGAGGCGGACCAGCCGCAGCGGCTCCTCGTCGAAGACCAGGGGGTGAAGGGCGCGGGCGACGCCGCCGCGGCGGACGACGAAGCCGTCGGTCCGGATCTCGGGCCCATCGCCCTCGGGCTCGGGCTCGCCGAGGACCTGCCCCTCCACGAGCTCGGCGCAACGGCGCACGTGGTCGGCGTGGTCGAAGTACCCTCGCATGAGCGCGCCGAGGCGCTCGCCGACCTCGCCGACGTGGCCGAGGGCGGCGCTGACGGTGTCCTGGCGCTCGAGCGAGAGGATGTCGGTCGGGCGGGCGGATTGGAAATGGAGCTCGCAGCGGAGCCGAAGGAGGGAGGAGCGCGCCGCGGCCAGGCGGCGGTCGTCGGCGACGGGCAGCAGCCCGGCCTCGGCCGGCGAGGACACGCGCCGCGCGAGGCGGCAAAGCCAGCGGATGGCGTGCAGGTCGCGGAGGGCGCCCACGCCGTTCTTCAGGTCGGGTTCCTGGAGGAAGGCGCTCCCGCCGGCCTTGGCCCGCCGGGCCCGCTGGGCGTCGGTCAGTCGGCGGGCCAGCGCCCTGCCCTCCTCGCCCGCCTCGCGCCGCGCCAGAAGGGCGTCGAGCCCCTGCAGGCCGGCGAGCGGGCCGGCGACGGCGCGACGGTCCAGCAGCGCGACCCAGAAATGGAGGTCGGCGACGTCGGTCGCCTCGACCTCGGCGAGGGTGCGCACGGAGTGGCCGACCTTCAGCCCGAGGTCCCAGAGCGGGTAGAGGACGGCCTCGGCCGCCGCCTGGCCGGCCGCCGCCTCGCCCATCGTCAGGAAGAGGAGGTCGATGTCGCTGTGCGGGCAGAGCTCCTCGCGGCCGTAGCCGCCGATGGCGACCAAGGCCAGGCCCGCGGCGTCCCCCGCGGCGCGCCGATGGAGGCAGCCGAGCAGCAGGTCGACCGCGCGGGAGCGGATCGCGGCCGTCTCCTCGCCGCCGGCGCCGCCGCGATGCGTCTCCTGCTGGAGGGCGCGGACCTCGGCGAGGAAGGCCTTGGCCCGGGAGGCGAAGTCGGCGGACGCGCCCCCGTCGGTGGCCAGGCCGTGGCGCACGGCGGCGAGCCGCAGGGCGGCGTCGGCACGGTCGAGCGCGGGCGACATGCCCCCAAGTTGGGACGCCGGGCGGGACGCGCAAGCGGGATTGCCATGGGCCGCGGGCGGCGTCCAATGGTCGCATGGAATGGCTGCAGCAGCTTTACTCGGAGGAAGGCCTGAGGACCCTGCTCGCGCACCTGAGGGACATCGCCCCCGTGCTCGGCGTCGTCGTCCTCGCCGCCATCATCTTCTCCGAGACCGGCCTGCTCGTCGGCTTCTTCCTCCCCGGCGACTCGCTGCTGGTGACCGCCGGGATCTTCACCGTGGCCAACGGCGACCGCCCCCAGCTGCTCGAGCTTTGGCCGACCATCGCGGCCCTGACCGCGGCGGCCATCCTCGGCGACGCCACCGGCCGCTATCTCGGCGCGCGCTTCGGATCCGCGATGCGCGACCGTCCGGACTCCTGGTGGTTCAAGCGCAGGCACCTCGAGGCGGCCCAGGCCTACTATAGCCAGCGCGGCGGACCCTCGATCGTGATCGCCCGCTACGTGCCCATCCTCCGCACCTTCGTCCCCTTCGCGGCCGGCATGGGCGGCATCTCGTCCGCGCGCTTCATGTTCTGGAACGTCCTGGGCGGCGTCCTCTGGGTGCCCCCGCTCATCCTGCTCGGGCACTTCCTCGGGCGCACGGCGTGGGCCGAGAAGCTGCACCAGGTGATCCTGATTGTCATCGGCATCTCGCTCCTTCCCCTCGTCTGGGGCGCGGTCCGCGGCTGGCTGAACCGGCGACGCGTCAACCCCTGAGGGAGACGACGGTCCTCAGCTCCCAGCGCAGGCCGACGCCGCCGGGGACGGCATCGATTCCCAGCACGCGCCGGGCGGCCTCGAGGAAGGTCTCGCGGCCCGTGTCGCGAAGGGAGAGGAGCCCGATGCAGAAGTCGGCCAAGGTGGCCTCGTCCGCCGCGACCCAATGGAACCGCCGGAGCTCGTCGGAAAGGACCTCGAACCCGACCTCGCGCAGCTGGGGCGCGAGCTCCTCGCCGAGGTAGAACCCCTCGTGGCCGCTGCCATTGCGCTCGCCCACGAACCCGTCAAGGAAGGCCGCCACGGGCGAGCCTTGGGCGACGTCCGAGAGCGCGTAGACGCCGCCGGCCCGAAGCACGCGACGGGTCTCCGCATGGAAGGGACGCTTGTCGTCATGGTGATGGACGCCCGCCAGGCTGATCACACGGTCAAGCGAGCCGTCCGCCCAGGGGAAGGGAAAGATCCCGGTCGCGCCATGCGTCGGGGCGACGCCGAAGCTGGCGCAGGGCTCGTGCCCCCTCCAGACCGCGCCTTCGGGCAGGTGCGCGCGCAGATACCCTCCTCCGGCAGGGACGTCGCCGACGACATGGCCGGGGAGGACGCGGGCCGCTGCGACCACCTGGCGAAACTCCGCCCGGCGGGCGTCGGGGTGGGCGCGCATGGCGCGGTCGTAAGCCGAGCCGCGCTCGGCGAAATCGCGGGAATAGGCGTCCTCAGCCATGGGCGACGGGAATCCAGAGTCGGAAGGTGGTGCCTTTCGGTCCGGTCGACTCCACGGTGATGTCGCCGCGGTGGGCGCGCAGGATGCGCTTCACGATGGCGAGGCCGAGGCCGGTGCCGTCCTCGCGCCCGGTGAAGAACGACTCGAAGATGCGCGGGAGGACCTCGGGCGGAATCCCGCCCCCCGTGTCGGCGACCCGGACGACCGCGCAGGCCGACTCGCCCTCGCCTTCGCGCGAGATGCGGAGGGCGAGGCGCCCTCCCTCGGGCATGGCCTGGACGGCGTTGAGGACGAGGTTGAGGAGCACCTGCTGGAGCTGGCCCGGGTCGCCCGAGACCTCCGGCGCGCCGGCGTCCGACTCGACTTCCAGGGCGACGCCCGCCTGCTCGAGCTTCAGGCGCAGGAGCAGCGCCGTCTGCCGCGCCACCTCGGCGAGCGAGACGGGCCGGAAGGCGCCGGACTGGCTACGGGCGAGCGAGAGAACGCGCGAGACGACCCCCTCCATGTGGGCGACCTTCTCGCGCATGACCGCGAGGTCCTCGCGCCGGGGATCGGACTCCGCCAGGCCCTCGCCGATGGTGTCTGCCAGCAGGCGCATCACGGTCAGGGGGTTGCGGATCTCGTGGGCGATCTCGGCCGAGAGGAGGCCGAGGGCGGTGAGCCGCTCGCCGCGGCGCAGCTGGGTCTCGGCGGCGAAGGCCTTGGCGTAGAGGCGCAGGTTGCGCAGGGCCAGCGCCGCGTAGGAGACCACGGTGGCGAGCACGCGCTGCTCGTCCACCGAGAACCGGCGGGGGCCGTCGGCGAGGCAGATAAGCACGCCGTAGGGCTCCTGCTCGTGGGCGACGGGCAGCGCGAGGAGCGAGAGCGCCGGCGGGCGCGCGTCGGCGCGGAAGAGGTTGGGCTCGGCCCGCGCGGCGTCGGCGACCTCGACCGGTCGCCCGCGGCGCAGCACGGTGCCCAGCGCGGTGTCGCCGGCGTCGACGGCTTCGGCCAGGCCGAGGGCGGCGGTGTCGCCGTCGCGGCCGGTCACGACGAGCCGGGATTCCCTGGCCGAGAGGAAGGCCGCGGCGCGCAGGCCGAGGAGGGCGCGGGCGTGCCGGGCGAGGTCGGCGGCGACGCCGGGCTCGTCGCGCTCGCGCACGATCTGCTGGCCGGCGCCGAGGATGGCCTCGAGCTGCCGGGTCTTGGCGCGCAGCTGGCCGAGCATCCAGAGGCGGCCGACCGCCTTGGCGGCCTCGGCGGTCACGAGCGTGAGCAGGCGCTCGTCATCGGGCCCGAACGCGTCCGTCCGGTCCGAGTCGCAGTTCACGACCCCGACCACCTGGCCGAGGATCTCCATCGGCACGGCGAGCTCCGAGCGGACCTCCGGCCGGATCATCCGGTAGCGGGCGTCCAGGCGCACATCGGCGACGCGCAGGGGCTTGGCATGGGTGGCCACCCATCCGGTGATGCCCTGGCCGAGCGGCAGCGGGTCGCGATCGGCGTCGCCGAGGCCCTGGCTGACCTCGATGCGCAGGAGGGAGGCGGCGGGGTCGATGAGGGCGATGGAGGCGCTCGAGGCGCCGAGCGTGCCGACCACCTCGGCGAGGATGTGGCCGAGGGCCTCGCGCGGATCCTCCGTCGAGTTCACCTTGGCGCCGATGCGGGCGAGGCAGCCGAGGGCGCGGCTGTCGCCCTCCTCCCCGGCCGCTCGGCGGCCCGCGCCCATCAGATGGTGTGGTCCATGCCCAGCGCGGGGGCGTCGTCCCGAGCCTGCCCGACGATGACGGCGGGGACGCCCGCGGCGGTGGCGTGCGCGGGCACGTCGATGAGGACGACCGAGCCGGCGCCGACCTTGGCCCCGACCCCGACCACGATGTTGCCGAGGATCTTGGCGCCGGCGCCGACGAGGACGCCCGAGCGGATCTTGGGGTGGCGGTCGCCGCGCGCCTTGCCGGTGCCGCCCAGCGTGACCTCGTGGAGGAAGGAGACGTTGTCGTCGACCACCGCCGTCTCTCCGGCGACGAACCCCGTCGCGTGGTCGAGCAGGATGCCCGTGCCGAAGGTGGCGGCGGGGTGGATGTCGACGGCGAGGGCCTGCGAGCTGAGCGACTGCACGTGGAAGGCCATCTCGCGGCGGCCGGCCTTCCAAAGGGCGTGGGCGAAGCGGTGGGCGCTGATGGCGTGGAACCCCTTGAACCAGAGGAAGGGCGTCAGGGCGTTCTCGGCCGCGGGGTCGCGCTCGAGGATGGCGCGGATGTCGCCCCGGGCCTGCTGGGCGATGGAGGGCTGGCGGGCGACCGTCTCCTCGAAGACCTTGGCCAGGGCGGACGACTCCGAGGGGGATTGGGTCAGGCGCTCGGCGACGCGGCGGGCCAAGCCCTCACCGAAGTCGCGGCGGGACAGCACATTGCGCTCGAGCAGGACGGCGAGGGCGGGTTCCGCCGCGGCGGCGGCCTGGGCCCGCGACTGGAGCTCCATCCAGAGGCTGGCCTCGGTGGCGGTGACGATGGAGATGGGCTGGGAAGTCATGGGGCCGCTTGCGAAACCAAACACCGCCCTTCCCTGTCTGACAAGTCCCCAACCATGAAAAACCTCCTGCTCCTCCTCGCCTGCCTCCTCCCCCTGGCCTCGCGCGCCGAGGCCCAGCTGGGCCAGCCCGCGCCCGACTTCGCCCTGCCGACGGTCGACGGCAAGACCGTCCGCCTCTCCGAGCTGCGCGGCAAGCCGGTCGTGCTCGAGTTCTTCAACCCCGGCTGCCCCTACGTGGCCAAGTTCTACAAGCCGGGCGCCATGCAGGCCTCCCAGGCCAAGGCTGCCGAGCTCGGCGCGACCTGGATCCTCGTCAGCGTCAACGGCAAGGCCGACGCCCTCGCCAAGGTGGCGGCCGACTGGAAGATCGCCGCGCCCATCGCCCTCGACAAGGGCGAGACCGGCCGCGCCTACGGCGCGAAGACCACGCCCCACTGCTACGTGATCGACGCCCAGGGCATCCTCGCCTACAAGGGGGCCATCGACAGCGTCCCCTCGACCAAGTCGGAGGACATCGCCAAGGCCGAGAACCACGTCCTCGCCGCGCTCGGGGAGCTCAAGGCCGGCAAGCCGGTCTCGAAGCCCCAGACCAAGCCCTACGGCTGCGGGGTGAAGTACTGAGCCGGCGGCCAAGTCCGAACGCGAAGGGGCGGCCGACGGCCGCCCCTGTCGCTTGGCGCGGATGACGGCTCAGGCCTTGGCCTCGGGCGTCGCGGCGGGGGCGGGGACGCGCAGCCGACGCTCGCGGACCTCCGCGGTGACGCGGGCGAGGAAGTCGGCGAGCGGCATCGTGCCGTCCATCGTCCGGTCGGCGCGCGAGCGGACGGAGACCAGGCCGGCCTCCTTCTCCTTGGCGCCCACCACCAGCATGTGCGCGACGCGCTCGACCTCGCCGCGGCGGATCTTGGCGCCGAGCTTGTCGCTGGCCTCGTCGAGGGTCGCGCGCAGGCCGGCCGCGCGCAGCTGGGCGACGATCTCGCGGCCGTGCGGCAGGAGGTCGTCGTTGAGGGTGAGGACGCGCACCTGCTCCGGCGCGAGCCAGGTCGGGAAGTCGCCGGCGAAGTGCTCGATGAGGATGCCGACGAAGCGCTCCATCGAGCCGAAGGGCGCGCGGTGGATCATCACCGGGCGGTGGGGCTTGTTGTCGGCGCCGGTGTAGGACAGGTCGAAGCGCTCGGGCAGGTTGAAGTCGACCTGCACCGTGCCCAGCTGCCACTCGCGGCCGATGACGTCGCGGACGACGAAGTCGATCTTCGGGCCGTAGAAGGCGGCCTCGCCGGCCTCCTCGCTGAAGGGCACGCCGAGCGTGGCGGCGGCGGCACGACAGGCGGCCTCGGCCTTGTCCCAGTTCTCCCGGCTCCCGGTGTACTTGGCGGAATCGGGCGCGCGCAGGCCGACGCGGACGCGGTAGTCATGCAGGCCGAGGGTGCGCAGCACGACCTTGACCAGCTCGAGGCAACCCTGGACCTCCCGGCCGACCTGGTCCTCGGTGCAGAAGAGGTGGCCGTCGTCCTGGGTGAAGCCGCGCACGCGGGTCATGCCGTTGAGCTCGCCCGACTGCTCCCAGCGGTAGACCGTGCCGAACTCGGCGAGGCGCACGGGGAGGTCGCGGTAGGAGTGGGGCTGGGAGGCGAAGATACGGATGTGGTGGGGGCAGTTCATCGGCTTCAGCAGGAAGCCCTGGATGGCGCCCGACTCGAGCCGGTTGGTCAGCTCGCCGCAGCCGCAGCCCTCCTTGGAGAGGAGCTCGACGGCCTCGCGCTCGGCCAGCGGCGGGAACTGGGCCTCCTTGTAGTAGGGGTAGTGGCCCGAGGTGCGGTAGAGGTCGAGGTTGCCGATGTGCGGCGTGAAGACCTGCTTGTAGCCGGCGTCGAAGAGGCGCTCGGAGATGAAGGTCTGGAGCTCCTGGCGGACGACCGCGCCGTTGGGCGTCCAGAGGATGAGCCCCTGCCCGACCTTCTCGTCGATGTGGAACAGCCGGAGGTCGCGGCCGAGCTTGCGGTGGTCGCGCTTGCGGGCCTCCTCGAGGCGGTTGAGGTGCTGCTCGAGCTCGTCCTTGGTGGCGAAGGCCGTGCCGTAGATGCGCTGGAGCTGCTTGTTGCGCTCGTCGCCGCGGTGGAAGGCGCCGGCGATGGAGAGCAGCTTGAAGGCCTTGACCTGGGCGGTGTAGCGGACGTGCGTGCCGGCGCAGAGGTCGGCGAACTCGCCGTTGTGGTAGAAGCTGATGGCCTCGCCCTCGGGGATGTCGGCGAGGCGCCCGAGCTTGTAGCGCTCCTGGCCGCGCTCGCGGATGAGCGCCTCGGCCTCGGCCCGCGTGATCTCCTTGCGCTCGAAGCGCTGGTTCTCCTTGGCGATGCGGCGCATCTCCTCCTCGATGCGGACGAGGTCGTCGGCGGTGAAGGCGTGGTCGAGGTCGAAGTCGTAGTAGAACCCCGCGTCGGTCGGGGGCCCGATGTCGAGCTTGGCCTCGGGGAAGAGGCGCAGCACCGCGGCCCCGAGCATGTGGGCGGCGGAGTGGCGGATCTCCTGGAGGGGCGTCATCGGCTGGCGGGAGGGCTGCATGGTCGACCCTCTCGCTAGGGACTCGCCCGCCTCAGGGCAAGGGCGGAGCGTGGCGCCCGTTCACTCCCGGACGATCTCGTAGCGGAGCGTCACGACGACCCGCACCAGCTTCTCGATCGAGGTCGTGTCGTAGGTGTCGTAACCGCCGCTGCGGGGGTTCTCCAGCGAGAGGACCTCGAAGACGCCCTGGGAGGCCTCGAGGAGGTTGCCGATCGAGCTGCCGGAGCCGGCGACGAGGATCTCGGCGCGGCGGCGCGCGTCCTTGGTCGCCGCCTCCAGGAGCTCGCGCTTGGAGTCGTCGAGGTTGGAGACCCGGAACTCGGGGCGGCCGCGACCCAGCTGAACCTCGTTGGCGAAGTCGACCGGCGTGCGGGAGTAGTCCAGGAGCTCCCGCACCTTCGCGGTGCGGATCCGCACGGTCTGGTAGACGAGGAACTCGCGCTCGGCGCCGCGGGCGTGGCGCTCGGGGTTGATCTCCTTCGTGCCCGCGGGCGCGGGCTCGTAGACGTTGTAGTCGAGGGCCTCGACGGTGAGGTCGCCCGGCGCGAAGCCGCGCGCCGCGAGGTCCTTGAGCAGGGACTCGCGTCGGGCGACGACGGCGGCGGAGACGGTCTCGAGGTTCGTGCCGCGGCGCTGCAGCTGGACCGACATCAGCCCGAGGTCGGAGCGGACCTCCTGGGTGGCGACGCCGCGCACGGTGGTCTCGGGCTGGGCGCGACGGAGCGCGACGGCGTGGGCGATGCGGTCGGAGCCGAGGAAGAAGCCGAGGGCGAGGGTCGAGCCAAGGAGGAGGAAGGCGAGGCGGGAGGGGGATTGCATGGGGATGGAGGAATAGGGGGAGTGAGGTGCGGGGAGCGGGGAGTGGGTTAGACTGACAGAGGGAAGCGGGCCGTGGGAGAAGAATCGGCGCGGAATACAGAAAGCTGGGAAGATCTGGAAAGATGCTGGCAAAGGCTGGGAAAAGCCGCGGTCCCTCCTCCGCCTCGTCCGCCTCCTCCCCCTCCTCCGCCTCCTCGTACTCCTCGTCATCCTCCCACTCCCCGCACCTCGCACCCCGCTCCCCACTCCCCGTCACTTTCCCCTTTCCGCCCCCTCCCCTCCCCCCTCTACTCTCCGCCGTCCATGCCCGTCCTGCTCCACGACACGATGACCCGGGAGACCCTCCCCCTCCTGCCTCGCCGGGCGGACGGGACGTATGGCATGTATTGCTGCGGCCCGACCGTCTACGGGCCGGCGCATATCGGCAACTTCCGGACCTTCGTCCTCCAGGACACCCTCCGCCGCGTCCTCGAGACCGAGGGCCTGCGCGTCCGCCACATCCGCAACATCACCGACGTCGACGACAAGACGATCCGCGGCGCCCAGGCGGCCGGCAAGACCCTGGCGGAGTTCACGCGCGGGTGGACGGAGAAGTTCCACCGCGACTGCGCGGCGCTCAACCTGCTCGTCCCCCATGTCGAGCCCGGCGCCGTCGCCCACATCCCCCAGCAGGTCCGGATGATCGAGGCCCTCGTCGCCCGCGGCCACGCCTACGTCGCGAAGGACGGCTCCGTCTACTTCAAGGTCTGCTCCTGCCCCGACTACGGCAAGCTCTCCCACCTCGACCGCTCCCGCCTGGCGACCCAGTCGACCAACAGCGCGGGCGAGGCCAACGACGCCGACGAGTATGACCGCGAGTCGGCGGCCGACTTCGCCCTCTGGAAGGCGCGCAAGCCCGAGGACGGCGCCAACTTCTGGCCCAGCCCCTGGGGCGAGGGCCGCCCCGGCTGGCACATCGAGTGCTCGGCGATGTCGCTCGAGCACCTCGGCGCCACCTTCGACCTCCACGCGGGCGGCGTCGACCTCTGCTTCCCCCACCACGAGAACGAGATCGCGCAGAGCGAGTGCGCCACCGGGGTCAAGGGCTTCGCCGCCCATTGGTTCCACAGCGCCCACCTCATGGTCGAGGGCGCCAAGATGTCGAAGTCGCTCGGCAACCTCTTCACGCTCGACGACCTCGCCGCCAAGGGCTGGTCGCCGATGGAGGTCCGCTGGGCCCTCCTCGCCGGGCATTACCGCTCGCCCCTCAACTTCACCTTCAAGGGCCTCGAGGACGCGCGCTCCGCCCTGGCCAAGCTCGAGCGCGCCGCCGACGCCCTGCTCGCCGCCGCCGGCTTCAGCCGCGCCGAGTTCGCCCCGCCCTCGGTCAACGAGACCCAGGTGACCTGGGGCCGGTTCGCCGCCGCCTGGGAGCGCCTGCGCGACGACCTCAACGTCCCGGGCGCCCTCGGCGAGGCCTTCAAGGCGCTGGCCGCGCCGGCGGCCGACGCCGCCCAGGCGCGCCAGGACGTCGCCGGGCTCGCCCGCCTCCTCCACGCCCTCGGCATCCTGCCCTTCCAGGAACGCCCCGCCCTCGCCGTCCCCGAGGCCGTCGCCGCGCTGGCCGCCCGCCGCTGGGAGGCCAAGCAGGCCAGGGACTTCGCCGCCGCCGACCGCCTCCGCGCCGAGATCGCCGCCGCCGGGTGGACGATGCTCGACCGCAAGGACGGGTATGACCTCCGCCCCTCCTGAGGCTCGGGGGATCCCCCCCGGGGGCCTCCGCCCAGCGGAAAGCCCTTTCGCCTCCGCGACGACCCGCTAGCGTACCCGCCCTTGGCCTCCATCGCCCGCCGCTCCATCGACGCCCTGCGCGACAAGGCCGACATCGTCGCGCTCGCCGGCGACTACACCCAGCTGCGGCAGCGCGGGCGCGAGTGGTGGGGCCTGAGCCCCTTCAAGTCCGAGCGCACGCCCTCGTTCAAGGTCAACCCCGAGAACGGCCTATGGTATTGCTTCAGCACCCAGCAGGGCGGCGACATCTTCAAGCTCGTCATGCTGCGCGAGGGGCTGGACTTCCCCGAGGCGGTCGAGCGCGTCGCCACGCGCTTCGGCCACGCGCTGGAATACGAGAACGGCCGCGGCGGCGACGCGCCCTCGCTCCGCCGCCAGCTGCTCGACATCCACGACCTCGTCGCCGACTACTGGCACCGCTGCCTGCGCGACGACCCCGTCCACGGCGACTGGATCCGGCGCTACTGGACGGGGACGCGCCGCTTCCCGCTCGAGGTCGCGGACGACTTCGGCGTCGGCTTCGCGCCGGTCGACGACGGCAAGCTCCTCCAGGGGCTCATCCGCAAGGGCTTCGAGCCCGCCGCCATCGCCGGCTCGGGCCTCTTCTTCGGCACCGAGCGCTCGCCCGACCCCGCGCGCTGGCGCTGCCGCTTCCGCGGCCGCCTCGTCATCCCCATCCGCGACATCCAGGGCCGCGCCATCGCCTTCACCGCGCGCAGCCTCGACATCACGCCCGAGGACGACCCGACGCGCGAGGCCAAGTACGTCAACTCGCCCGAGACCGAGCTCTTCAAGAAGACGCGCACCGTCTTCAACCTCGACCGCGCCAAGGACAACCGTCCCGACCGCGGGCCCTTCGTGCTCGTCGAGGGCCAGCTCGACGCGATCCGCTGCCACAGCGCGGGCGTGCCCGGCGCCGTCGCCGCCCAGGGCACTGCCGTGACCGAGGAGCACCTCGCCCAGATCAAGCGCTTCTCGGACCGGCTCCTCGTCTTCCTCGATTCCGACACCGCCGGCCAGAAGGCCGCCATGCGCCTGCTGCCGCTCGGCCTGCGCGCGGGCCTCGACGTCCGCTTCGTCGCCGTTCCCGACGGCAAGGACCCCGACGCCTTCTTCGCCGAGCCCGGCAACGCCGCGCGCTGGCCCGCGATGGCGGAGTCCGCCGAGAGCGCGATGCGCTTCTGCGTGCGCACGCTCATCCCGCCCGACACCGCCGGCCAGCCCCTCGCGGCCCGCCTCTCGCACCTCGGCGAGCTCTTCCAGCTCCTCGAGCAGGCCGGGGCCGAGGAGGTCGTCAACGAGGCGCTCAACGAGGCCGCCCGACACGCCGGCATCGGCATACGGGAGGTCCACCTCGCCTACGAGCGCGATCGCGCGACCCGCCGCGCCCAGCGGCCGGCGGCCCAGCTCCAAGCCCTCGCCCCGGGCCTGCCCGAGGCGCCGGCGGAAGGGCCCGCCCGGCTCTCGAGCCCAGAGGACGACCTATGCCGCCAGCTGATGGCGGCCGACGCGTACGTCCACCCCATATCGCAAGTTCTTCCCTTGGAATGGGTTGAGGCTTCGACCCCCTCGGGGAAACTGCTCTCCGCCCTGCTCAACGAGGCCCTTCATGGGGAGTTCGACAACCTCCGGGCCGTCCTTGGGCGGCTCGACGCCGAGTGCCAGGCGATCGCGGCGCAGGTCGCGGCGGAACCTTCCGAGGCGGCCGCTGACGAACAGGAGCGTCGGGCTATCCTCAACACCGTCTTGCGTTCCTTCCACGAGCGACACATTCAGGCCCGTCTCCGAGCGCTCGACGCCCGCATCGCGTCGCACCCGTCCGAGGACGCCGAGGGGCTCCTGCTTCTCCAGCGTGATAAGATAGCCCTCCGACGCGCGCGCTCGCAGCCGCCGAGCCTCTGACCTTTTCCATGCCCAGCACCCCCAAGAAGAAGCTTCCCTCCAAGACCCCGGCCAAGCCCGCGCCTAAGCCCGCCGCCAAGCCGGCGGCCAAGGCCGCCCCCGCCAAGCCCGCTCCCAAGCTTCCGACCAAGCCCGTCGCCAAGTCCCCCGCCAAGCCCGCGCCCAAGGTCGTCGCGAAGCCCGTCGCCAAGCCCCTGCCCGCCAAGCCGACCGGCAAGGTCGCCGAGCCCAAGCCCCCCGTCTCGCGCGGCTCCGTCATGCCCGCGGTCTCCAAGCCCGTGGCGAAGCCCGCGGCGCCCGCCGCGCCCGGCGGCGTCGACGACAAGGTCCAGGGGCTCATCCGCCTCTCCAAGGCCAAGGGCTTCGTCACCGTCCAGAACATCAACGAGGCCATCCCCGAGAGCGCGACCGACCCCGAGCTCATCGAGAAGGTGATGAACATCCTCGACGAGCTCGACATCAAGATCCTCGACGAGGACGAGGTCGAGGCGTTCCAGCGCAAGATCGAGTCGGACGAGGAGGAGAGCTCGCGCGGGACGCCCGCCGACGCCCCCTACGACCCCTTCAACGTCTACCTCAAGCAGATGGGCCACAAGCCCCTGCTCACGCGCGAGCAGGAGGTCGAGATCTCCAAGCGCATCGAGACGGCCGAGCTGCTCGCGCAGGACGTCCTCTTCTCCTGCTGGCTAACCCTGCCCTACCAGCTCGACCTCGGCCGCAAGCTCCAGCGCAAGGAGGAGCGCTTCGACCGCGTCGTCATCGACAAGAAGGTCGACTCGCGCGACGCCTACTACAAGGCCCTCGACAAGGTCGTCGACGCGGCCGAGAAGCTCTCCAAGCGCCTCGACAAGGCCTGGCAGAAGGTCGAGTCCCAGCGCTCCGACAGGTCCCGCGAGGCCGAGCGCGAGAAGTTCCGCCGGATCGAGCGCGAGTGCAAGGACACCCTCCGCCGCTTCTACTTCAAGATGAAGCTCTTCGAGGAGAACATCCTCGACCGCATGGCCGCCGACCTCGAGGACTGCCGCCGCATCGCCGAGCCCGCCAAGCCCCAGGTCGGCCCCCGCCGCGCCAAGGCCAAGCCGACGGCCGGCGCCGTCTCCGCCGCCCGCGCCCGCGAGCTCGAGCGCCAGTACCGCATGACGCCGGCCGACCTCCTCGAGACGACGCGCAAGGTGCGCGCCCACCTCGCCGACGCCCAGCGCGCCAAGACCGAGATGGTCGAGCACAACCTCCGCCTCGTCATCTCCATCGCCAAGAAGTACCAGAACCGCGGCCTGCTCTTCACCGACCTCATCCAGGAGGGCAACATGGGCCTCGTGAAGGCGGTCGAGAAGTTCGAGTACCGCCGCGGGTACAAGTTCTCCACCTACGCCACCTGGTGGATCCGCCAGGCCATCACGCGCTCCATCGCCGACCAGGCCCGCACCATCCGCATCCCGGTCCACATGATCGAGACGCTCAACAAGGTGATGCAGGTCCAGAAGCAGCTCACC
>CAIPVK010000085.1 GCA_903868455.1 uncultured Opitutia bacterium | reverse complement strand
GCTCGAGCTCGAGAACCGCTCCGCCGAGCGCCTCCCCTGGTGCCCCGGCCACCACTTCTACTTCCAGCTGCCCTGGCACAAGGGGCTCGGCCGCGGCGACTACCGCCTCTCGATCCCCGCGCGCAAGGCCTGGCGCCACGCGGCCGACGGCAAGCTCGTGCCCTTCGCCGAGATGAAGGGCGTCACGCAGGCCGGCTTCGACGACCCCCGCCTGCTCGACTGCCTCTTCACCGGCCTCAAGTCCTCGGAGCTCCGCCTCGGGCCGCGCTCGGGCGAGGAGGATATCGTCATCCGCGTCGGCGAGGAGGCGATCCCCGACGAGTGGGCGATGGTCGTCACCTGGACCGAGGCGCCGGAGTCGCCCTTCTACTGCGTGGAGCCGTGGATGGGGGCGCCCAACAGCCCGACGCATGGAAAAGGGCTGCGCTGGGCGGAGCCGGGCGAGACGGCGGGGTGGACGTGCGAGGTCGCGCTGGCGTGACGCCAGCGCGGACGCGGGGACGCTGTTTCGCTGATGCGCTGCATCGCTTGTGCAGGTAGGGTCGCGGCTACGTCCGTGACCTTTTGGCGGTCCTAGCGGTAGGAGCGGTGCCAGCGGAGGGGCCTTCGGCCCCGGTAGTTCAATCCTCCGAATCCTCCGGCTCCTCTGAATCCTTCCTCTTCACGCTCAGCCGCTTCGAGCAGCTTTTAGCCGTTCCTGCCGCTCCTTTACTTTGAATTCATTCATCTGATTTCTACCCCAGCGGTCATCCCTCGTGCCCCGCGGGGTTGATTGCCCCTGTTGCCTCCCTCGCACAGGATCGCCCCATGTCCTGGTTCGCCCGATTCCTTCGCTCGCTCCTCGGCTCCCGCGATCACGTCGAGCCGGTCGAGGGCCGCGGGCGGTTCCGTCCGCAGGGCGCCGACTTCGAAGGCTCGGATAGCCTCGATGACGAGGCTGGCTGCGACCGCGCGGTGCGCGACGATGACCGCGATCCCGAGCGTCCGCCCCGCCGCCGAGATTGGCGCGCGGAGCCGCCGTCCCGTCATGAACGCACGCGACCGGTCGAACCTGCCGAGGGGCGCGGCATCCTCCGTCCGGTCGCGGGCGACTTCGAGGGCGGTCAGGCTCTCAACGGCCCCGACTTGCCGGATCGCGACGTCGACCCCGAGGCCCCCGCCCGCCTTCGCCGTCGTCGCGACAATGGCGTCGACCCGATTCCTGATTGAGGGCTGTTCGCCGACCTGGCTGCGGAACTCGGTAGGGCTGGCTCTCCGAGCCGGCCGTGTATGGGTAGGGTCCGCTCGCCGAGCGGACCGCGGACGCCTCGGAGAGGCGTCCCTACCTAACGCGAGGATTCCGAGGATTCGGAGGAGCCGGAGGATTCCACTATCGGGGCCGAAGGCCCCTCCGCTGACCCGCTGCCACCGCTGCTACCGCTAGAGCAGTTGAAAGCGGCTAGAAGAGGCCAGAAGCGGCTAGAAGAGGCGAAGCGCAAAGAGGAAGGATTCCGAGGATGACGAGGAGGCGGAGGAGCCGGAGGATTTAACTACCGGGGCCGAAGGCCCCTCCGCTGAACCGCTGCTACCGCTAGTACCGCTAACACCGCCAAGAGGTCACGGACGTAGCCGCGACCCTACCCGTAGCAGCGCCCCAGCGAGACAGCGTCCCAGCGAATCCCCCCGCCGCCCCTTCTAGCCCCTTGGAGCTTCTTCGAGCCTCTTATGGCCCCTTCCTCCCCTTCTTTACTTTGAATTCTTTCATCTTAAACCTCATCCACATCCCATGCGCCCCCTCCTCGCCCTCCTGGCCCTGGTCGCCTCCCTCCCCGCGGCCGAGCCCGCCTTCATCCCCCTGCCCGCCAAGGTCGAGCTGCGCGACGGCCGCTTCCGGCTCGACGCCTCGACCGCCATCGCCGCGCCCAAGGCCTTGGCCAACGAGGCCGACTATATCGCCACCCGCCTTCGCCGCGCCGCCGGCCTCCCCCTCCCCGTCGGCGCCTCCGGCTCCATCCGGCTCGAGGTCGACGCCGCCCTGCCCGCCGAGGGCTACGTCCTCGAGATCGCCCCCGCCGGCGTCCGCATCCGCGGCGGCTCGCCCGCCGGCGTCTTCTACGGCGCCGTCACCTTCCTGCAGTGCCTTCCGGCCGAGGCCTTCGGCACCCTCCCCGCGCCCAAGGCCGACTGGTCCGCGCAGGCGCTCCGCGTCGAGGACGCCCCGACCTGCTCCTGGCGCGGCCTCCATCTCGACAGCTCCCGCCACTTCCAGCCCAAGGCGTTCATCCTGAAGTTCCTCGACGCCATGGCCGCGCAGAAGCTCAACCGCTTCCACTGGCACATCGTCGACAGCGAGGGCTGGCGCCTCGAGATCAAGAAGTACCCCAAGCTCGTCCAGGTCTCCGAGGCTTTCCCCGCGCGCTACCCCGAGGAGGTCCCGACCAATCCCTCCCTCAAGCCCAAGTACCGCTACGGCCACCTCCACGGCGGCGGCTATTACACCCAGGCCGACGTCCGCGAGATCGTCGCCCACGCCGCCCGCCTCCACATCACCATCGTCCCCGAGATCGACTTCCCCGGCCACTCGATGGCCGCGATGATCGCCTACCCCGAGATCTCGACCACGGGCAAGCCCCCGACCGTCGTCTCCAACATCACCACCGACCTGATCGGCGTCCACCCGACCGCCCTCAAGTTCCTGCGCGACGTCCTCGACGAGGTCATGGACCTCTTCCCGGGGCAGTGGATCCACTTCGGCGGCGACGAGGCCCCCAAGCAGCAGTGGAAGGCCGACCCCTACACCCAGCGCAAGATCGACGAGCTCGGCCTGCGCAAGGTCTCCAAGGACCACCCTGAGGACGCCCTCCAGGGCTGGCTCTTCAACGAGATGGCCGCCCACATCGGGAAGCGCGGCCGCGTCGCCATGGGCTGGGAGGAGATCATGCACGGCGACAACCTCGGCCTGCTCCGCAAGGACGTCGCCATCATGCCCTGGCTGAGCGCCGCCAACGCCGTCCGCTCCGCCAACGCCGGCCACGGCGTCGTCCACACCACCGTCTCGCCCTTCTACCTCGACTCGCGCCAGGTCGACGATCCCCGCGAGCCCGCCGCCCTCTACGGCGGCCCCCACACCCTCGAGGCGCTCCACCGCTTCAACCTCTTCCCCCAGGGCCTGACGCCGGAGGGCCGCCGCAACATCCTCGGCGCCCAGGGCCAGCTCTGGTCCGAGCTCATGCCCCGCACGGATGACGTCGAGTACCAGGCCTTCCCCCGCGCCTGCGCCATCGCCGAGCTCACCTGGACCGCTCCCGAGCTCCGCGCCGACACCGCCGGCTTCATCGACCGCCTCAGCCGCCACGGCGAGCGCCTCAACGCCCTCGGACTCAACCACCGCCGCGTGCCCCCGCCCGCCGGCCTCGGCTGGTCGCCCGCCTTCCTCGCCTCCGGCAAGCCCTGGGTCTCGGCCTTGCCCGGCGCCGCCGCCGAGCGCGTCCGCCCCGGCTCGACCCTCCGCGTCGGCTTCCGCTACACGATGGGCGAGCACGGCTTGGGCATCGAGGGCGTCGAGCTGCTCTCCGACGGCAAGCCCCTCGCCTCCGACACCCATGTCGGCTTCACCGGCACCTATCCCAACAATCCCGACTACCGCCTCGCGATCCCGGCCGGCGCCAAGCTCGGGCGCCTCGAGCTCCGCATCCGCGCCAACGGCGCCGGCGGCGGCGACAGCCACGGCGTCGTCGAGATCACGGTGGAGTGAGATCGGATCGGTGTCGTCCTGGGTAGGGATGTCTCTCCGAGACGTCCGTCCTCGGTTCTTAACCTCGCGCACTAGGTAGGGCTGGGTCTCCGACCCGGCCGTGTGATGGGTAGGGCTGGGTCTCCGACCCGGCCGCGTAGTGGGTAGGGCTGGGTCTCCGAGCCGGCCGCGGACGCCTCGGAGAGGCGTCCCTACCCAAGGCCCTGAAGCAGGGTAGGGCTGGGTCTCCGAGCCGGCCGCGGACGCCTCGGAGAGGCGTCCCTACCCAAGGCCGCGGACGCCTCGGAGAGGCGTCCCTACCCAAAGCCGCGGACGCCTCGGAGAGGCGTCCCTACCCAAAGCGTCCCTATCCATTGCCTTCCTGCCGATTCGTCCTCTCTCGCTCGCCACGATAAGGCCAATTCTCCGGATGCGCGACCAATCCGGCGCGCACGGGATTCATCCGCACATACATCGACTTCGCCTCGACCTCGGTCGTCGACCGAAGCCGGTGGTCGAAAAATCCCCTCTGCCACTTAACGCCTTGGCGTGCGGCGATGTGGCGCTTGAGCGCCGTGATGGTGGTGGCCATGCCCCTTCGGTGGTCGAACTTGGCGATCAAGTGCAGGTGATCCGGCATAGCGACCCAGACCCTTGGCTCGAGCTGGTTCGCCTGCCTGTAATATTCAATGGCCACGGTGAGCGCCTCTTTCACCTCGGGTTTCGCCAGCTGATTCAAGCCGCGCGGCGCGCAGGCGATTGTGATGAACCAATCGCAATTCGTGTCGACCCAGGTGGGCACGCAGTGACCTAGGGATTTCCGTCTCGGCCAGTTGGTCATAACCGCAGGGTGACGCCGTCACCTCGTTAGGAAAGCGAAGGGATTCCCTAGGGTTGGGTTCTCAGGCGCGGCTGACGGCTTCTCCCTGGCGGCCGCCCTTCATGAGGTAGGGACGTCTCTCCGAGACGTCCGTCCTCGCGACTTACCTTCGCGCCTTAGGTAGGGACGTCTCTCCGAGACGTCCGCACAGGGTAGGGCTGGCTCTCCGACCCGGCCGTGTGATGGGTAGGGCTGGGTCTCCGACCCGGCCGCGGACGCCTCGGAGAGGCGTCCCTACCCAAGGCCCTGAAGCAGGGTAGGGCTGGGTCTCCGACCCGGCCGTGTGATGGGTAGGGCT
>CAIPVK010000084.1 GCA_903868455.1 uncultured Opitutia bacterium | reverse complement strand
CTCGCCCCAGGTAGGGTCGCGGCTACGTCCGTGACCTTCCGCGGCTCCGCGGGGACAGCGTGGTCCGCGGCCCAGCGGGCTAGAACTCGCTCCGCTCGTTTCCCCTCCCCCTCTCTTCGTTCTTCGTTCTTCGTTCAACTCTCCCGTTCGCCGCCCCCGCCTTACCGCTGACCCCGCCGTACCGCCGCCCTCGCCCCTGACGTCTCGCCCCCCTCCCAGCGGTAGCAGCGGTGGCAGCGGTTTTATCAGCGGCCTAGCAGGCAGCGAAACAGCAGGACAGCGTGTCCGCAGCCCAGCGGGCCAGAACTCCTCCGCTCGCTTCCTCCTCTATTTTAATTCTTAATTCCTAATTCTTAATTCCCCCTCTTCGCTCTTCGTCCCTTTCGTCCCCTTCGCCCTTTTCTCCCTCCTTAATCCCTTCATCCTTTCAATCCCTTCATCTTTTAACCCCTCCCTTCCGCCAACCCCGCTCCGGCCGCAACGCGGCCGCCCCCGCGGACCCCGCTCCGGCGGCGGCTCCGCCCGCCGCCGTGCTCTCCCTCCTCCTCGCCCCCTTCCGCCTCCCCGGCACCCGCCGCGTCGCCCATGACGCCCTCGGGACCGTCGCCGAGCTGGAACTCCGCGCCGGCCGCCTCGCCCAGCTGACCGCCCAGCTGACCGCCCAGGCCCGCGCCGCCTACGAGGCCGCCGCCGCCTCGGCCGCCGCCCGCCGCGAGGCCGAGACGCCGATCGACGAGCTCGTCCTCCACGGCGCCCGCGTCGGCGCCTTCAAGGCCGCCGGCCTCCTGACCGTCGCCGACCTCGCCGCCCGCCCGCGCGGCTCCCTCGATTACCTCCCCGGCGTCGGCCCCGCCACCGTCCAATCCGCCCTCGAGGCCCTCGCCTCCTTCCGCGCCGAAGCCCTCGCCCGCGTCCGCGTCCGCCCCGATCCCGACCGTCCCTCGTCCGCCGACCTCGACCTCCTCGTCGCCGTCGCCCGTCTCGACCACGCCCAGCGCCGCGTCCCCGCCGCCGTCGAGGCCGCCCTCGCCGCGCGCGCCACCCTAGAGGAAGGCGCCCGCTGGATCCATGCCGAGATCGCCGCCGGCCTCCTCTTCGACGGCCCCCGCCAGACCCGCCTCCGCGGCTATGTCGACCAGTTCCTCCCGCCCGCCCGCGCCGCGGCCGCCGCCGCCGAGGCCGACCTCCTTCGCATCCTCGACCCGCCCGAGTGCGCGCCCGAGGCCGTCCGCCGGCGCTACGCCGACAACACCGCCTGGTTCTTCGCCCTCGCCGAGGGCCTGCGCCCGGCCCCGCCGCCCGGCGCCGTCCCTGACCTCCCCGCGGCCTCGGGCGACGCCGCCCACGGCCTCCTCCCGCGCGAGATCGCCCTCCAGGTCGAGGCCACCCAACTCGGCCGCGGCTCCCTCGGCGCCACCCTCCGCCGCTACCAGGTCTTCGGCGCCCAGTACCTCATCGCCCGGCGGCGGACCCTGCTAGGTGACGACATGGGCCTGGGCAAGACGATGCAGGTCCTCGCCGCGCTCTGCCACCTCGACGCCTCCGGCCGCCGCCATTTCCTCGTCGTCGCCCCCAACAGCGTCGTCTCCAACTGGGAGCGCGAGATCCGCAAGCACACCGGCCTCCGCCCCCAGGTCGTCCACGGCCACGACCGGCTCGACGAGCTCGCCCTCTGGCGCGAGCAGGGCGGCGTCGCCATCACCACCTTCGGCACCGTCGGCGCCCTCGCCCCCCACATCGGCCCCCTCGACTTCCTGGCGGTCGACGAGGCCCACGCGGTCAAGAACCCCGAGGCCCAGCGCACCCAGGCCATCCGCGCCCTCGCCGCCCAGGCCTCCCATGTCGCCCTCCTCTCCGGCACCGCCCTCGAGAACCGCCTCGCCGAGTTCCACGCCCTCGTCGTCCTCGCCGCGCCCGACATGGCCGAGCCCGCCAAGCCCCTCCTCGCCGCCCGCCCGCCGCAGCCCGACGAGGCCCGGCGGCTGCTCGCCCCCGCCTACCTCCGCCGCACCCAGGACGAGGTCCTCACCGAGCTGCCCGAATTGACCAAGGTCGACGAGCTTGTGCCGCTCGCCGAGGAGGAACGCGCCGTCCCCGAGGCCCTCCGGCGCGACCTCATGGGCCTCCGCCTCGCCGCCACCGTCGGCCTCGGCCCCCGCTCCGCCAAGATGCTCCGCCTCGCCGAGCTGCTCGAGAGCTACCGGGCGGAGGGGCGCAAGGTGGCGATCTTCTCCTTCTTCCGCCGCGTCCTCGACGAGGTCGTCGCCCTCGCCGAGACCCCCCATGTCATCACCGGCGACCAATCCTCCGCCGAGCGCCTCGCCGCCATCGACGCCTTCGGCGCCCGCGAGGGCCACGCTGTCATCGCCCTCCAGATCGAGGCCGGAGGGCAGGGCATCAACCTCCAGGCCGCCCAGGTCGTCATCCTCATGGAGCCCCAGCTCAAGCCCTCCACCGAGAACCAGGCCATCGCCCGCGTCCGCCGCATGGGCCAATCCCGCGCCGTCACCGTCCACCGCCTCATCGCCGAGGGCACGGTCGACGAATGGCTGGTCGAGCTCATCGCCGAGAAGCAGGCCCTCTTCGACGCCTACGCCCACCGCAGCGCCGTCGCCCATGCCAGCGACACCGCCCGCGACGCCGCCGCCTCGCTCGATTCTCCGGAGGCCCAGGCGGCCCTCGCCGCCGCGCTCGCCGCGCGGGCCTCGAGGTAGGGTCGCGGCTACGTCCGTGACCTCCTCGCCCCGGGTAGGGCTGGCTCTCCGAGCCGGCCGCCCCGGGTAGGGTCGCGGCCCCGCCTGTGACCTCCCGCGGCTCGGCGGCTCAGCGGGGTCCGCGGGGGTCAGCGGGTGAGAACTCGCCCCGCTCGTTTCCCGCCCCCCTATTTTAATTCTTAATTCTTAATTCTTAATTTCCCTCACCTCCCCCTCCCCCCTCTTCGTTCTTCGTTTTTCGTTCTTCGCCCCCTCTTCGTTCTTCGTCCAACTCTCCCGCCCGCCGCCCCTATACCCCTATTCCCCTCGCCCCCCGCGGCGGCTCTGCCGCCCGCGGCTCTAGGTAGTTCCCTGTCTCGCCGCTCGCCCCTCCCGCCCCAAACTGCTGGGATGGCCAACTACCTTTTCCTCGACGAGGCCGGCAACTTCGACTTCGGCCCTTCCGGCACGCGCTACTTGGTGCTTGGCAGCGTCGCGATGCGGCGTCCCTTCGCGCCGACGCGCGAATTGCTCGACCTCAAGTACGACCTCATCGAAGCCGGCAATCCCCACCTGTCTCATTTCCATGCGAGCGAGGATCGGCAATCTGTCCGGGACGCGTTCCTTGGATTGGTCGGGCGCCATCTACGTGATATTTCCATAGACATTCTGGTGGTCGAGAAGTCCTGGGCCTTGGGAGACCTAAGGACTCCCGACCATCTTTATCCATGGGCATTGGCCAAGCTTCTTGAGCCGCTATTGCCAGGCCTTGACCCAGCGCTCCCCATCCAGATTTTTACCGACCGCCTCCCGCTTAACCGTCGTCGCGAAGCCGCGGAAAAGGTCATCAAGTCCGCGTTGGCGGACCTTGTGCCCTCCGGCGGCGACTTTCAGGTGATACATCACGAATCGCGCACCAATCTGAACCTGCAGTTGGCCGACTATGTGACATGGGCCGCCTTCAGGAAGTGGGAGCGCAACGATTCCCGCTCGTATGATCTGATAAGCAGGGCGATTCGTAGCGAGCGCCTTGCCTTCGGAAACCCCTCCCAATGACCACCCCGGCTACTCTTTCGAGAGAGCCCCATGGGCTCTTGTCACCGGGGTGGGACCTTTGGGACATTTCGATTCTCACTTCCTCCCGGTACCTGTCAAGTTCCCGACTTCTGCCCCTGGAACACCCGCTTGGTCGGAGCTCCAAAAGGGAGAGGGCCGCGTTGCCGCGGCCCCCGGTGGGATACTCCTCCGGCTCCTCGTCCTCCTCCGCCTCCTCCGAATCCTCGCCCCCGGTAGGGTCGTCTCACCGAGGCGACCGCCCCATCCCTCACCCCGCTCGTTTCCCGCCCCATCATTTTTATTCTTAATTTTTAATTCTTAATTTCCCCACGCCCACCCCCTCTCCCCCCCCTCTTCGTTCTTCGTTCTTCGTTTTTCGTTCTTCGTCCAACTCTCCCGTCTGCCGCCCCCGCTTCCTCGTCATCCTCCGCCTCCTCCGAATCCTCGCCCCCGGTAGGGCTGGCTCGCCGAGCCGGCCGCGGACGCTTCGTAGAAGCGTCCCTACCCAGGCAACGAGCGCAGCGAGTTCTCGCCCGCTAGCACCGCTAGCACCGCTTGTGCCGCTAAACGAATCCCCCGCTGTACCGCTGACCCCGCCCCCTTTTTCTTCCTTTCCCTCCCCCTCCTTCCTCCCCATTCTCTCCTCAGAGTCCGAAAGCGCCATCTGGCGTCACTAGCACTCCCTAGGGGCCGGGTCCATGACCCGGCTCCTGCCTTTTGTCTTTAACCAGACCATTCTCCATCTATCTTAATTCGTGGATTGGGAATTCCCGGTCGGAAGGCGGGCGCTGCGCAAGCAGCCCCGCCTTTTTCATTGACCTGAAATGCCGTCCGCTGCTTCCCGATTGACTCCCTATTCCTATTCCGACGTAATCTTTCTAAGGAATGGAGAACTCCGTTCGACGGGAGCCGCTGGTCGGCTCCCGTTTCGTTTT
>CAIPVK010000083.1 GCA_903868455.1 uncultured Opitutia bacterium | reverse complement strand
CGATCGTCTTCATCCACGAGGACCCGGCGGACGGACGGGTGCGGGTCCAGGCCTGCTCGGAGCGGACGGACCTGCCCGCCCCCGGCGAGGCGCCGGTCGCGGCCGCGGGGTTCGGCGCGCAGGGCCCCTCCCGCGGCAGGCCCGCGGCGGCCAAGCCCGGCGCCGCGGTCGCGGCGGCGACGAAGCCCGAGGGGCCCCGGGCCCTCACCGAGGCGGAGCTCGCCGAGCGTCAGGCGCGCGACGCCGTCGACGGCACGAACTTCCGGCTCCCCCAACCCTGAGGGTCAGCGGCGGCGGGACTGCCGGCGCTCGTGGCCGAGCCAGGCGCGCTCGATGTCGAGGAAGGCCTGGACGGGGTCCTCGGCGTCCCAGACGGAGCCGACGAAGGCGAGGCCGTCGAAGCCGAGCTCGCGCGCCTCGGCGGCGGTCGCGGGCGTGATGCCGCCGAGCGCGTAGACGGGGCAGCCGCCGGCGGAGCGCCAGCGCTGGACGATCACCTCGAGCTCGCGCGGGGTGCGGCGCGGGTTGTGGTCGCGCTTCGAGACCGAGGGGAAGACGGGGCCGAGGAGGGAGTAGGCGCGGCGGCGCGGGCCGCTGCGGAGCTCCTCGTAGGAGTGGCAGGAGGTGCTGACGGGCCGCCCCTCGGGCCAGCTGCGCGGCAGGCGCTCGTCGGACTTCAGGTGCAGGCCGCCGAGGCCCCGGGAGAGGACGAGCTCGGCGTGGGTGTAGAGGACGATGCGGGGCCAGTGGGCCTCGGGAATCGCGTCGAGGAAACGCTGGTGGTCGTCGGCCGACCAGTGGGGCTTGCGCAGGTGGAGGCGGGCGAGGCCGGCGCCGAGCAGGCGCTTGATCGTCCGGGTCTCGCCCAGGATGTCGGGCTCGGGCCGGGTGATGAGCACGAGGTTGGGCTCGGCGGGGTCGGCCGGCCGGGGAAGGAGCTTTCGGAGGAAGGAGAACAAGGGAATCAGCCGCCCTGGGCGGCTCGGATGACGAGGATTTGCGACCCGGGAGCAAGCCGCGTCTGCGCCCAGGCCCCGCGGGGGACGACCGCGCCGTCGACCGCGGCGGCCACGCCGCGCTCCTCGGCGAGGCCGAGCTCGGCCATGAGGTCCGCCAGGGTGGCGGCCTCGGTGTCGCGGGGCGCGTCGTTGAGCGTCAGGCGCATGGGGCCACGGTGCGGGGGGGCGGGACGCGTGGCAAGCAGGGGTTGCCTGCGGCCGACAATCGGTTTGCCTTCGCCTTCCATGCGTCTCCTCCTCCTGCTCACGGCCGCCCTCTGCCTCGCCCAGGCCCCCGCGCCGGCGCCCTCCCCTTCCCCGATGCAACCCGCCACCGCCCCCCAAGTCACCCTCCACACCACCGCCGGCGACCTCACGGTCGAGCTCTGGCCCGACGTCGCCCCCAAGACGGTCGCCAACTTCGTGAAGCTCGCCGAGGAGGGTTTCTACGACGGCACCGCCTTCCACCGCATCATCAAGGGCTTCATGATCCAGGGCGGCTGCCCCAACACCAAGCCCGGCGCCTCCGGCCTGCCCGGCACGGGCGGCCCCGGCCACAACGTGAAGGCGGAGTTCAACGACCGTCCCCACGTCCGCGGCGTGATCTCGATGGCGCGCTCGCAGCACCCCGACAGCGCGGGCTGCCAGTTCTTCATCTGCCACGGCGACGCGCGCTTCCTCGACCGCCAGTACACCGCCTTCGGCAAGCTGGTCGCCGGCGACGACGTCCTGGAGGCCATCGCCACCCTCCCCTGCTCCGGTCCGGAGCGCTCCACGCCCTCCAAGCGGATCGAGATCACCAAGGTCACGGTGAAGGCCGGGAAGTGAGCCTTTACACCCCGACGCCGCCCCCTTACCAAGCCTGACCCCCATGAAGACCCTCCCCCTCGCCGCCCTCGCCCTGTCGGCCGCCGCCGCCCAGGCCTTCACCGTCGACCTGATCGTCGGCACCAGCCGCCCCGGCACGGAGCCCGTGGCCGGCGCGTACGACACCAACACCCTCGCCGGCATCGCACTCGCCTGGAAGGTCTCGCCCCGCGTGGCCCTCGGCGTCAGCGCCCAGCACCGCGACCTCGAGTGG
>CAIPVK010000082.1 GCA_903868455.1 uncultured Opitutia bacterium | reverse complement strand
TGATCGGGGACGGTTTGTGGGGCCAACCGTAATGTTACAGTTGGGTCGCTTCGGGTAAGGTAGTTTTGGAGGTTTCTTGTGTCAACCCAACAGGCCATAGGGCGGGTTCGGCGCCCATGGTCTCGTCAGGCGAGAGGTAGCCGATGGCGCCGTGCGGCCGGTAGGCGTTGTAGTCGTCGATCCAGCCGGCGAACACGACCCGGGCCTCGGAGAGCGTGTAGAACTGCTCGCGGTCGAGGAGCTCGCGGCGGGCGCAGGCGTTGAACGACTCGATGAAGCCGTTCTGCCAGGGCGAGCCGGGGTCGATGTAGAGGGTCTTGATGCCGCGCAGGGCGAGGCCGTCGCGCACGGTCCTCGCGATGAACTCCGAGCCGTTGTCCGACCTGATGTGCTCGGGGGCGCCGTGCTCGCTGATGGCCTGCGCGAGCGTGCGCATGACGTCCTGGGCGTTGATGCTGCGGGCCACGTAGTGGCCCACGCACTGCTTCGTGTACTCGTCGATGAGGGCCAGGATCCGGAACGTCCCGCCCACGGTCGTGATGTCCGCCAGGAAGTCCCACGTCCACACGCCGCGCGGCTTGGTGGCCTTGGTCGGCATGCGGCCCGTGGTGAGGCCCTTGCGCACCCGCTTGCGCTTGGGCGGGGGCACGCACAGGCACAGGCGGCGGCGCAGCCGCCGCACCAGCCGCAGGCCCACCAAGGACCGGCCTTCCTGCCGGAGCCGGCGGTTCAGGATGGCCTTCACCTTGCGGTGCCCCAGCTGGGGATGCCGGGCGTAGATCTCCCGCAACGCCGCCTCCAGCGGCGCGTACCGCGCCTGCCGGAGCGGACGGTAGCGCGCCGTGTTCCTCCGCAGCCCGAGGACCTTGCAGGCGAACCGCTGCGAACATGACGTACCCGCCATGACCGCCGGCAGCAGTTCCCGCAGGACCCTCGGGCTCAGAGTTTTTTTTCGACGACGATCTTGAGGATGCGCTCCCGCAACAGGCCGTCGGCCAGCATCTGCTTGAGCTCCTTGTTCTCCTTCTCGAGCTCCTTCAGCCGCCGGACGTCGGGGTTCGTCATCATCCCGAGCTGCTTCTTCCAGCGGTAGAACGTCTGCGCCGTGATGTTCAGCTCCTTGCAGACCTCGGCCTGGCTCCGTCCGGCCTCGTGGTCCCGGATGGCCTTGATCTGGGCCTCCTTCGTGTGTCGTTTCTTGCTCATTGTTATCGGGTTTTTAGGGTTGGTTTGGTGGTTGGGCAACCCCCCGAGTAACATTTCAACTGGCCCCATTTAGCGTGACCCGATCAGGAGTGGATCAACTTCACGGGCGTCGGTCCCTACACGGCCGCCGCCATCGCGAGCATCGCCTTCGGCGACCGCGCGGCGGTGGTCGATGGCAACGTGGTGCGGGTGCTCACGCGGCTGGCCGGACTCAGGTCGCCCTTCGCGTCCTCGGCCCTGGCCGTGCGCCGCGTCACGCCGCTGGCCGACGCGTTGCTCGACCCGCGCCGGCCCGGCGACCACAACCAGGCCGTGATGGAGCTGGGCGCCCGGGTCTGCCGCAAGGCCGCGCCCGACTGCGCGCGCTGTCCGCTCGCCGCGCACTGCGCCTCGCGCGGGCCGGGGGCCGCCGCCATCCCGCGCATCGCGCGGGCCAAGGGGCGGCGCGCGGTGGTCGACCGCGTGCTGGCCATCCGCGCGGGCAAGGTGCTCCTGCGCCGTCATCCCGCCGATGCCACGCGGCTCGCCGGCCTCGCCGAACTGCCCACGGCGGAGTCCATCGGGCTCGGGCCCCTCGGCGCGCCGCTCGCCGTGCGACGTCGGTCGGTCACGGTCACGACCTACGAGGAGCGCATCCATCTGCTTCCCCCCAAGGCGAGGGTGCCGAGGTCCCGGGACCTTGTCTGGGTGCCTTTCGCCGAGCTGCCCTTCGCGGCCGTCGCCGGCCCGCACCTGCGATGGATCGGGGAGCTGGCCCGGGAGACTAAGGGCTAAAGACTAACGACTAAAGTAGTGGCAGCGGGGTCGCGGCCCGGCGGCTCGGAGCGGGAAAGCCTGAAGTCCAGGCAACAAAAAGGCCCCGCTTGCGCGAGGCCCTTTGCCGCAGATTGCCCGCTCCTTATTTGCTGCGACGTCGACGGGTGACAGCCCCGATGAGCGCAAGGGCACCGATGGCCAAGCCGTAGGTGGATGCCTCGGGCACGGCCGTTCCGGCTCCGGTGATGCCGATGTAGTTGAGGTCGAGATTGGGGTTGGTGAAGTTGGCCAGTTTGACCCCCTTCACGCCGACGGCTTGCGTGTCGAACTGTCCGAGGTCGATGCGGACATACTGGGCGACGATGCCGGTGTGGCTTTGCGCTCCGCCCATCCCGTAGTAAGTTCCGTTGACGCTGTAAGCTGTGACAGTGTAGCTGAGGTCGTTGTAAGTCCCGGCTGACACGAGTTGGTCGTTGGACAGGAGAAGGCTGACCTCGAAGGATCCGATGTGAGTGCTGTGACCCGTGTTTGTGATGATGCCCGGGGAGATGATATAGAGATAGTTGCCGGCTGATGTGAATGTCTGGCCAAACTCGCCGACAAGCACCCCGCCCTGCATCGAGTCGACCCCGCTGGTGTTCCAGTCGGCGTCGGTTAGCGAGGCAATCGCACCGGACTTGACCGACGGGCTAAAGGTGTTGAACGCGGTCGTGTCCGTCAGCGTCGTCAGACCCTCCAGGCTGACGCCGTCGAAGGTGACCGTGTTCGCGGCCTGGGCGCTCGCCGCGAGGGCGACAAAGAGGCAAGGTGTGATACGCTGCATGTCGGCCAGACATGCGGCTGCGACCCTCTTTGTCAACCCTCTTTGTCAAGGATGAGGCGGCCTCGTCGTCGACGGTCCAAGCAAAAGGCCCTGCTTGCGCAGGGCCTTGCGGTTCAGGCGACTCGTCGCTCACTTCATCTCCTCGTCGTCGACCTCGCCCGGGGTCTCGACCTTGGGGAGAACGCCCTTCTTGTACGACTCGAGGGTGGCCTGGAGTTCGGGCTTCAGTTCCTCGGCGGCGACCTTGATGGCTTCTTCCTGGAGCTTGATGGCCTCGTCCTTCGCGCCCTGCATGAAGCGGATGCGGGCGAGGGTGTCGAGCGAGGCTGCCTTGTCGGCGCCGGCGGCGAGCTTCACCGAGGCGCGGGCGCACTTCTCGGCGAGCTCGAGGTTGCGCTTGCCCTCGAAGATGGGGTTGGTGGCGAGGTCCCAGGCGATGGCGTTCTGCTGCTCAGGGTCGTCCTTGTTCTCCTCGGCGTAGCGCGCGATGCGCTTGTAGACACCGGAGGGGTCGCCCTTGCCGAGGGCGATCTGGTCGCGGATGCCATCGGCGAGCTCGGCGCGCTGCTCGGCGGGGACGAAGGGCAGGACCTCGGCGAGGAGCTTCTCGGCCTTGTCCCACTGCTTGGCCTGGAGAGCCTCGCCGAGGGCGTTGAACTTGTCCATCGCCTGGGCCTGCTTGTCGGCCTCCTCCTTGGCGGCCGCCGCGGCCTTCGTGGGATTGTACGAGCCGTCGAGCACCGAGGCGACCATCTCATCGGTCAGCTCGCCGGGGTGGCCCTGCCAGATGACCTTGCCCTTCTGCACGAGGAAGCCGTGCGGGATGCCGTTGGCGCCCGCGGCCTCGAGCCATTGGGTGGCCATGGCCTTGTCGGCGTCGAACCCCACGCGGTAGCTCATCTTCTCGCCCTTGGATTTCACGAAGGCCTCGGGCTTCGCCTGGTCATCCTCCCAGACGGAGGTGGCGAGCACGACGAGGCCCTTGGGGCCGAAGGTGCGGTGGAGATGCTCGACGTGCGGCACCTGCGCGACGCACGGTCCGCACCAGGTCGCCCAGAACTCGAAGAGGTAGGTCTTGGAGTCGTCGAGCTTGGTCACGGCCTCGCCCTGGAGCATCACCTTGGGACGGGCGGCGGGGGCGGGGTCGCCCACGCCGAGTTTTCCGGCGAGGGCGGGGGAGACGGCGCCGGCGAGAATCGCGAGGGCCGCGAGCAGGTTGCGAGGTGTCATGGGACGGCTAGGATGTCCCGGGACTGGCGCGGGCTAAAGGCTAAAGAAGGCATCGTCGGGCGCCACCGAAACAAAAGACCCCGCTTTCGCGGGGTCTGTCCGGCCCGGGCTGTCGCGTGCCTCAGGCCGCCGTGAACTTCTTCTTGATGGCCTCGACGACGGCGGGGTCGGCGAGGGTCGAGACGTTACCGAGTGATCGGGGACGGTTTGTGGGGCCAACCGTAATGTTACAGTTGGGTCGCTTCGGGTAAGGTAGTTTTGGAGGTTTCTTGTGTCAACCCAACAGGCCATAGGGCGGGTTCGGCGCCCATGGTCTCGTCAGGCGAGAGGTAGC
>CAIPVK010000081.1 GCA_903868455.1 uncultured Opitutia bacterium | reverse complement strand
CCCTCCTCCTCGCCGCGGCTTCCCTCTCCGCGCTGCCGGAGACCGTCGTGGTCGAGGATCGCCTCCCCCGCCCCACCTCGGAACGCGGGCCGTCGGTGAGCCGCATCGAGGGCGCCGACCTCGAGGAGCAAGGCCGCGCCGACTTCGCCTCGGCGCTCGGCGACCTGCCCGGCGTCGTCGCCCTCCCCCAATCCGGCGAGGGCTCCCAGACCTCGCTCCTGGTGCGGGGCACGAACTCGACCCACACCGCCCTCCTGCTGGACGGGCGGCGACTGACGCCCGGGTTCTCGGGGTCCTACGAGCCCGGACGCTACCGGCTGGGCGGCCTCGGCTCCGTGGAGGTCCGCCGCGGCGCCGCCTCCGCGCTCTACGGCGCGAACGCCCTCGGCGGCGTGGTCGACCTCCGCCTCCGCGACCCGCTGGCGGACGACGAGGGCGTGTCGCTCTCGGCCGACGCCGGCTCCTTCGGCCGCGCCGGCCTGCGGCTCTCGGCGCTCGGGCGCGGCTCGCCCGACCAGGGCTTCGTCGGCGACCTCGCGCTCGCGCGCGAGGACGGCTGGCGCGACAACGCCGACCGCGAGTCGGCCTCCTTCCTCGGCAAGGACGCGCGCCGCCTCGCCCCCGGCGTCGTGGCCGACGTGGTGGTCGCGGCGGACAATTCCCGCGCCGGCCTGCCGGGCCAGCGCACGGCGGCGACGCCCGACGACCCCAACGACTGGCAGCGCGACAGCGGCTGGCTCGTCTCGCCCGGCCTGATCCTCGGCGACGGCAAGGACTCGCGCGGCCAGGTCTTCTGGGCGCGCAGCGGCTCGGCCGTGACGAGCTTCGTCGACGGCGCGAACTTCTGGGGCCCCTACCTCTACCACCAGCGCTTCGAGCTGCGGCGCGACGAGCTGACCGCCCTGGGCGAGCGACGGCTGGGCAACGTCACGGTCGGCGGCGGCGTGACCTACGAGCGCTCGGACTACGACCAGCTCGCGCTCGACGCCTTCTCCACCGCGTGGAGCGACGTCCAGGAGGGCTTCGGCGCCTGGGCCTACGCCGAGGTGCGCGCGACCGAGTCCGACCGGCTGCGGCTCGGGCTGCGCCGCGACCGCTTCACGGACTTCGGCGGCAAGACCACGGGCGAGGTCGCCTGGACCCGCCGCCTCGCGGAGGGCTGGGTCGCCCAGGCCCGCGTGGCCACCGCCTTCCGCGCGCCCTCCGCCAACGACCAGGCCTACGGGACCTCGGGCGGACGGCCGCTGCGGCCCGAGGGCAACCGCTCGGCGGAGCTGGGCATCCGCCGCGAGGCCTCGGGCCTCGGCGAGGTCGGCTGGGCGGCCTCGGTCTTCGAGAACCGCCTCCGCGACCTCATCGACTACGACCCCTCCGACAACTACAAGACCTTCAACCTCGGGCGGGCGACGACCCGCGGCGTCGAGCTCGAGGCCGACGCGCGCCCCGCGCTGGGCTGGCGCCTGCGCGCCTCCCTGACCTTCCTCGAGGCGACGGCCGACACGGGCGACAGCTTCGGCGTGACCCAGCCGGGACAGCGCCTGCTGCGCCGGCCCGACGTCTCGGCCGCGCTCGGCGCCGAGTGCCGACCCACGGAGGCGACGGCCCTCGGCGCGGGGGTGATCTGGCTGCGCGGCCGCGAGGACTACGATTTCAGCGCGGGGACGCGCGTCGACCTGCGCGACGCCGTGCAGGGCCGGATCTGGGCCACGCACCGCCTGGACGAGCGCACGCGCGTGTCGCTGCGCGTGGAAAACGTCGGCGGGTCGCGGGCCGAGCTCGCCTCGCTGGGCTACCCGAGCCCGCCCCGGGCGGTCACGCTCGGCCTGACGCGCGAGTTCTGATCAGGGGCGGCGCTCGACGACGTCCTTGGGGCCGAGGAGCCCGCGGAGGCCGTCGCCGTCGAGCCAGGCCTTCGCGGCGCGGTCGGCGCGCAGGGTGGCGTCGAGGAAGCGCGTGGTGGCCTCGGCCATCTGGGTGTGCCAGCGGCGGTAGGTGTCGCGGCGGGCGGCGGCCATGGGCAGCCGGCCGGAGAAGGCCATGTGGTCGGCGCCGTCGAGCACGACGAGGTAGCTGGAGGGGTTGCGGGACTCGCGGAAGGGGGCGAGGCGCATGGCGGGGTCGCGGCTCTCCTCGAGCGAGGTGGTGTCCTTGGTGCCGGTCCAGTGGAACTGCGGGATGCCGATGGCCTTGAAGCGGTCGGGGCCGGAGTAGGGAGGGGGCGAGAGCACGATGGCGGCGCGGATGCGCGGCTCGGCGAGGGTGGCGTCGGGCGCGACGGGGAAGCGCTCGCCCGAGAGCGCCATCGAGGTGCGCGCGCCGTAGGAGTGCCCGCAGACGGCGACGCGCGCGGGGTCGTGGCGTCCGGCGAGGCCGGCGTCGGCGAGGAGGCGGTCGAGGGCGAGGCGGACGTCGCCCACGCGGGCCGTGAACTCCTCGACGGAGGTGGCGGCCTTCACCGTCTTCTCGCGGTTGAGGATCATGCCGCTCCAGATGCGGTCGTCGGAACCGGGATGCTGGAGGTGGACGACCAGGTAGCCGCGCTCGGCCCAATGGCGGCCGAGGTAATCCATGGCGTCGCGGTTGCCGCCGAGTCCGTGGGAGATGAGCACGGTCGGGCGCGGGCCCTCGCCGTCGGGCACCCGCGCGCGGTAGGCGACGGTGCGGCCGGCCTGCTCCCACGCGCCCTCGAGGACGCGGGGGGCGGCGGGCAGCACGGCGGCCAGGAGGAGCAGGAGGGCGGCGGGG
>CAIPVK010000080.1 GCA_903868455.1 uncultured Opitutia bacterium | reverse complement strand
GTCGTCGACCGGGCACTGATGCCGCAACTGGCGCTCCGCGCCAAGCGCGCCTCCTATCTTCCCACGGCCGTCATCCTTCGCCGTCGCGACGCGAAGGGCCCCGAGCTCGAGGACGCCGCGGCCACCGCCACCGCCCTCCGCGACCTGGTCGAGCGCCTGAAGCTCGCGGGGAACCCCTCAGCCAACCTCGCGCTGCGTCTCCTGCGTCGGGCCGAGCTGATTGCGATCGAGGCCCAGCGAGGCCTGATCCTCGCGGGAGCCTCGCGGGCCGAGATCAAGATGGCCCGCCGGCGCCTGCGCGCCGCGGGGGCTCTCCCTATCCGCCACCTCGGCCGGCCCGAGGCGACGGTGGTGGTCAGGTTTTGGGAGATGGTGGGGCGGGTGTTTGGTTAGAATTCAGATGAAAGAATTCAAAGTAAAGAAGGGTTCAGCAAGGGCATGGGGGACTCGGGGAATAGACACCACAGCGGTGGCTGCGGTAGCAGCTGGTCAGCGGAGGGCCTCCGGCCCTGCGAGATTTGCAGTTGGGAGCTGAGATGGGATGGAAACGGCTGGGAAGAGCTGGGAAGGGGCTAAAAGCGGCTAGAAGTGGCTGATATCCTGGAATGAGCAGGAAACGAGGCCCGCGAGTCCTGCGCCGCTGTACCGCAGGCCCCGCTGATCAGCTGTCCAGCTGCCCGCTCATCTGCTGTCGCACCCGCTGCCACCGCTGCTACCGCTAGAAGTGGCTGGGAAGAGGCTGGCAAAAGCTGGAAAGCAGCTGGAAAGGGCAGAAGACCAAGAGGCTGCCGAGCCAATGAGCTATCGAGCCAATGAGCGCAGCGAGTTCTCTCCCGCTAGCACCGCTAGTACCGCTGAATGATCCATCCCTCATCCCCCTCCCTCCGTCTCTTGCCTGTCCTTTACTTTGATTTCTTTACTTTGAATTCTTCCCCGCCGGCTCCTGCTGGCTCAGGCAATGCAGCGCCCCTCCCTCGATGAGGAGGATCCTGCAATCGATCCCGACCACCTTCCGCCCGGGGAAGACCTCGCGCAGGATCCCGAGCGCCGTGTCGTCCGTCGGCTGGCCGTAGGTCGGCACCAGGACCCCGTCGTTGACGATGAGGAAGTTGGCGTGGCTCGGCGGCAGGTCGCGTCCGGCGAGGCGGATGGGGCGGGGCAGGGGGAGCTCGACGACCTCGAGCGAGGACCCGTCGCGCAGGCGCATCGCGCGCAGCCGCCCGAGGTTCTCGCGCATCGGGCGGTGGTTGGGCGAGGCGGGGTCGTCCTCCGTCACCGCCACGAGCCGGCGCCGGCCGACGAAGCGGGCGAGGTTGTCGATATGGCCGTCGGTGTCGTCGTTGGCCAGGCCCTCGCCGATCCAGAGGATCTCGTCGACCGCCAGGCCCTCGCGGATGGCGGCGTGGAAGGCCGCGTCATCGCGGCCCTCGGCGCGGTTGGGGTTGTTCTGGACGGCCTCGGTCGTGAGCAGGAGGCCGTCGCCCGAGACCTCGATGCCGCCGCCCTCGAGCTCGAAGGGATAGGCGAAGCGGCGGACGCCGCGGCGCTCGGCGACGCGGGCCGGGACTTGGTTGTCGACCGAGGCCTCGAACTTCCCGCCCCAGCCGTGGAACTCCCAGTCGGTCAGGGCGACCTCGCCGGTGCGGTCGTGGCGCACGAAGATCGGCCCGTGGTCGCGGCACCAGACGTCGTCCGTCGGGATATCCGTCAGCTCGATGACGGAGAGGTCGGCCTTGGCCGCGCGCAGCTCGCGCTCCGCCTCCGCGCGCAGCGCGCCCGCGGCGTTGATGCGCACGGGCTGGAAGCGGCTGATGGCGGCGGCGAACTCCGCGAACTTGGCGGGGATGAGGTCGTAGTGGCCCGGC
>CAIPVK010000079.1 GCA_903868455.1 uncultured Opitutia bacterium | reverse complement strand
TCGCCGAAGAGGAAGACTCGGCCCAGGCCCCGCTCGCCGTTCACCTCCCGTCCGCACTCGGCGTAGGCCTCGTGCCAGGTCTTCCAGGTGGCCTTGACCTCCTTGCGCGGGAAGAGCGACCAGGTGAGCATGCCTTTCGCGCCCGACATCAGGCCGAGGTAGCAATCGTGGCGGACCCAGGTCCGGATCAGGTGGCGCTCGCCGGGCTCGGGGTCCCGGCAGAGCTCGGGCATCACGAGCGTCCACGCCCCCGGGCGGCCCCTCTGCGCGGCCGCCTCCATCTGCTCGACCGACCAGCGGATCCAGGCCCGGTTGTCCTTGTGCCCCGCCGAGTTCGCGTAGCAGCCCTTGGCCACCACGTCCACGTGCGGCACGATGGCCGCGAGCGAGCCGGCGTCGCGGTGGTTCGGGTTATAGAGAAAGACCGGGCGGCCTTGGGGGTCGGCCGACCGGATGGCCTCGGTGACGACCTTCAGGTAGGCCATCTCGTCCTTCCGCCAGGGGCGCAGCTCCTCGGGCTGCACCGCCCACATCACGATGCTGCGATTGCCGGCCCATTCGCGAACGCGCGCCTCGGTCCGCGTCCGCACCTCCTCCAACGGCATCTTGGCGACCGCGTCCCAGCCACCGGGAATGGTCCCCGGCAAGGGTCCGACATGGGCGATGACGGGCAGGCCGAGTTTCTCGCAGGCCGCCAACTGGGTCTCGTTGCCCCCGCCGTAGTGCGGTCCCGCCACGCTGAAACCCTCCTTGAGATCGCGCGTCGCCACCCCGGAGTAGCCCGCCCATAGCAGGCGTTGCCCCCGCGGCCAGATGCCCTCGGCAGGAAGGCCCTCGCTTCGATCCTTGGCTGGCGGACGGAAGAAGGCCTCGGCCTTGGTCGAGTCTCCCCCCTGTGCCGGGACCGTCATCCCCCAGGCTAGGGCGAAAAGCAGGAGCAGGGGGCGTCGCATAAGGGTTAGACCCGTTTTAGGCCTTTAGGTCTCAAAACTTATAAATCATTAGTCATTAGTAGTTTGCAAAAAATATTACAAGGAACGGCAAAAGGGCTGGAAAACCCCGCTGCCACACCTGATACTACACGACCCATGAGCCGAATCCGCGCGCTCCTCGTTGCCTCCTCCGTGTTGCCTGCCGTTGTCGGCGCCAGGGTCGCTTCGGCCGAGACGCTCCCGGCGATGGATGCCTATGACGGCGCCCACGCCGCCGGTTCGCCGGTCGAGCTGGTCGCCGTCGCCGCCGGCTGCGTCCTCATCGGCGCCTGGCTGATCTTCCTCTCGTCCCGCGGGCGGGCCTGAGGGCGGGGGTTTTAGAACCGGTAGGAGATGCCGGCCGACCAGGTGTCGTCGCCGCCGCGCTCCGTGCCGCCAAGGGTGTCCTTGCGCGACCAGCCGAGGTCGAGGTTGAAGGCGGTGCCCGAGTTGTAGCGGAAGGTCAGCTTTGTGGCGTTAAGGTCGCCGCCGAGCGCCGCGGGGTTGTCGTGGCGGATGTGGGCGAGCTCCATCTCCCAGGAAGGGGAGAAGTCGTAGGCGTAGGCGATCTCGAGGCTGTCGCGGTCCTGCGCGAGCACGCCGTCATCGTGGCGCCCCCAGATGTAGCTGATGCTGTACTTGCCGGTGGCGTTGGCCTCGCGCAGGCCTAGGCCGGCGCCGGAAGCCGAGCCCTCGAGCCCGCTCAGGTCGAAGTCGATGCGGGTGTGGTAGGCTCGGAGGATCAGCGGGTTGTAGAGGTCCAGGGTGGCGTCGACCGAGATCCCCGTGTCGTCCCCGCGCCAGATATGGGAGGCCCCGACCCGGGACATGCCTTCCTGGACGGTGCGCCGGGCCATGGTGGCGGCGTCGAGCGAGGGCAGGGTGGCGGCGAGGGCGAGGAGACCTAGGGGCAGGGGGCGCATGGCCCTAGGTTGTCCGCCCGCCGCGGGCGAGGAAGCCTAATCACCCGCTTGCCAGAACGCTTGCCGTGGCTAGCCTCGAGCCATGCTTCACCGCATCCTCGCCCTCGGGTTGGCCGTCCTCGCCGCCGCCCTTCCCGCCCAGTCGAACCCGAAGGCCAAGTCGCGTTCGGCCCGCGACCTTCCCGTCGCCTCCCAGCGCGCCGCCGCCGCCCAGGCCAAGGTCTCGGAGGGCGAGTTCCGGTCCGCCTGCCAGCGCGACACGTGCCTGCACGTCGACGCCAAGGGCAAGCCCCTCTACGTCTGCAACCACGGCCCCGTCTCCGAGGCCACCGTCGGGCAGCAGACCGACCCCTACGTCGCGACGGCCACCTTCCCTTTCGCCGACACCTTCAAGCTCCACTCCCGCCCCGGCGCCAAGCGCGTCATCTTCCTCGATTTCGACGGCCATGTGACCCGCGGCACCTCCTGGAACAGCGGCTTCACCTCCGGGGCGGACATCGTCTCGCCCGCCTTCGACACCGATGGCAACGCCGCCGCCTTCTCCGACGCCGAGCGCACGGCCATCCAGGACATCTGGCGCCGCGTGGCCGAGGATTACGCGCCCTTCGACGTCGACGTCACCACCGAGGAGCCCGGCGCCGCCGCCCTCTCCTATTCCGGCTCGGCCGACGCCAACTGGGGCATCCGCGTCGTGGTCGGCGGCTCGAGCTACGACTGGCTCGGCGCCGGCGCCGGCGGCATCGCCTACCTCAACTCCTACACGGCCTCCAACGACACGCCCTGCTTCGTCTTCCCCAAGGAGCTTGGCAACAACGCCCGCTACATCGCCGAGGCCGCCAGCCACGAGGTCGGCCATACCGTCGGCCTCTACCACTCCTCGCAGTCCAACGGCACCGAGTACTACGCCGGCCACGCCGATTGGGCCCCGATCATGGGCGTCGGCTATTACAAGGCCGTCACCCAGTGGACCAAGGGCGACTACCCCCTCTCCAGCAACACGCAGGACAACCTCGCGGTGATCTCGGGCTACCTCCCTCTCCTCGCCGCCCCCGGCACGCAGTCGCTTCCCGGCGCCAGCGCCTCCGCCGGCGGCATCCTCGCCCGCCCCACCCAGGTCGACGGCTATAGTTTCACCGCCGGCCCCGGCGCCGTGAGCTTCACCGCCAAGGTGGCCGTCCCCTCGCCCAACCTGCGCGCCTCCCTTACCCTGCGCGACGCCTCCGGCCTCGCGCTGGCCACCTCGACCGCCTCCGGCATGGGCGCCACGCTCTCGACCTCCGTCACCGGCGGCACCTACACCGTGACGGTGGACGGCGTCGGCACCGGCGACGCCCAGACCGCGTACACCGACTACGGCTCGCTCGGTCGTTACCTGCTCGAGGGGTCCTGGCCCTCCCTCGAGGTGACCAACCAGCCTCCCGTGGCCTCGACCGCGGGCACCACGCCCACCTCCGGCACCGCGCCCCTCGCCGTCCAGTTCAACGGCACCCAGTCGTCTGATCCCGACGGCATCGTGGCCTCCTACGCCTGGGACTTCGGCAATGGCGCCACCTCGATCCTAGCCACCCCCACCCACACCTACAGCGCGGCCGGCAACTACACCGCGACCCTGACCGTGACGGACAATTCCGGCGCCACCGCCACGGCCTCCGTGCTGATCGCGGTGTCCGCCGCGCCGCCCGTCTCGACCAAGATCGTCCGCGTCGGGTCCCTCTCGCTCGCCTGGGTCAGCTCGCGCAAGGGCGTGAGCGGTGTCGCGACCGTCACCGTCACCGACGGCACGGGCAAGCCGGTGCCCAATGCGACGGTCTCCGGCGCCTTCTCGGGCGTCGTCTCGCGCAATGTCTCCGGCGTCACCAACCGCAAGGGGCAGGTCAGCCTTTCCACCCCCGCGCTCGCGTCGACCACCAAGGGCAGCCTGACCTTCTCGGTCACCGGCCTCTCGCTCTCCGGTTACACCTACGACGCGACCAAGAACGCGGCGACCAGCGCGACCATCAGCCGCTGAGCGCCCGTTCGGCCGGGCAAAGGAAAGGGCCCTCCGTTCGGAGGGCCCTTTGTCGTGCCGAGGTCGCCGCGCCTCAGAAGGCGTAGACGGCGGCGAGCGACCAGGAGCCCTCGCCCGTGTCGGTGTTCGAGAGGGTGTCCTCGGACGAGGCCGAGAGCTCGAGGCCGAGGCCGCCGCCCACCACGTAGCGCAGGGTGAGGGCGGGGGCGGTCAGGTCGTCGACCCCGGCGGCGTCCATGTCGTTGAAGGTGTGGGTGAGGCTGAGCTCGGCCTCGAGCCCCTTGGCGATCTCGATCGCGTAGGCGGCGCGCAGGCGGAACTGGTCGCCGTTGAGCGCGAGGGCGTCGCTGTCGAGCGAGCCGATGTGGGCCGAGAGCGCGGCCTTGCCGGCGCCGAAGGGCAGGCGGATGCCGACGCCGAAGTCGTAGGCGCGGTAATCCGTCGCCGCGGTCGCGCCGGAGACGTCGGCGAACGAGGCCGCGAGGAAGAGGTCCTTGACCAGGCCGGCCGAGACGCCGACGCGGAAGCCGTCGGCGTCGCCGGAGTCGACGTAGCCGAGGGAGATTCGTCCGACCTCGCCCGCCTTGGCGGCGGGGACGACGGGGGCGGTCTGGGCGTGGGCGGCGGCGGCCGCGAGGGCGAGCGTGGGGAGGAGGAGCTTCATGGCCCCCGCATCCTTGCCGGTTCCGCGCGTCACGCAACAAAAAGGCCGGCCTCTTTCGGGCCGGCCCTCGTCCCGTCGGCGACGCGCTCAGAAACCGACGGCGTTCTTCTTGCCCTGCTTGGTGATCTGCTTCTCCTCCTCCCAGACGGAGAGGCCGGTCTTCACCTCGGTCAGCGAGAGCTGGAAGACGTAGGAGACCTGCTTGGTCGAGCCGGCCTGGGCGCGGACCTCGAGGATCTTCCCGGAGAGGGTGAAGTCGGGGATGATGGCGGCGGCCGACTGGCCGGACTCGGCGGCGGCGGCCTTGCGGGCCTCCGCGGCGGCGGCGTCCTCGGCTCCGCCGAAGCCGGCGGCCTTGGCCACGCGGGCCTTGCCCGAGCGGGTGACGGAGACGGTCATGCGCTTGACGAGCAGGTCGGTGTCGAAGTTGCCGGCGGTGTCGTTGCGCACGCGGCCGACCATGAGCACCGGCGCGCCGCCGTCCTTGGCCTTGGCGCCCTTGAAGGCGGGCGAGTCGTAGAGGGACTGCAGCATGCCGTCGGCGGCGTTGGCGAAGTCCTGGATGTTCACCTGGTCGAGGCTCACGACGCCGGCGCCCGCGTTGGGGTCGACGTAGGTGGCGGGGGTCTCGCAGCCGAGGAGGGCGAGGGTGGCGGCGGCGAGGAGGAGGCGGGGGGTCATGGGAGGATTGCGAGGAGGTGGAGGATTACGAGGAGACGGAGGATGCGGAGGATGAAGGGATTGAAGGGGGGAAGGATGCGGGGTCAGCGGGCGGCGGCGGCCTGGGGCTCGGTCAGCTGCAGGCGGAACTTCGCGGCCTTGGGCGAAGTGGCGACGGCCACGATCGTCTGGTAGCCGAGCGCGGGCACGGTCACGGTGCGGGCGACGACGGCTTGGCCCTGCAGGGGGAAGCCTTCCTTGTCGAGCCACTCGATGCGCCAGTTGAGCGGCTGGGCCGAGCGGGTGGCGTTGGCGAGCAGGACGCTCACCTTGGTCGAGACGCCGTCCTCCGCGGTGCCCAGCTTGACCTCGGTGGGGCGGGCGCTGTCGGCCAGCGTGGGATTGGTGGCGACGATGAGGAAGCCGGGGGGCTCGTCGGACGAGACGACCTGGGTCGCCTGGTGGGAGGAGGTGGCGCAGCCAGCGAGCAGGCCGGCGACGAGGAGGGGGAGGAGGCGGTTCATCGGGATTGAAGGATGCAGACGCGGACGGATGGGGCAACGCCGGAAGCGACGGTCCGCACCGTGACCAGGACGGCCTTGGCGTCGGGAAGGGGCACCTCGCGCGGGGCGGCCAGGCCACCGCCGCTCAGCGTCAGGCGGGCGCCCGCCGCGACCTCGCCGCGCTGGAGGCGGTAGGCGGAGGGCAGGGAGGACCAATGGCGGAGGTCCGCCTGGGCCGCGGCGGTGTAGAGGTTGGACCCGACCAGGGTCGCGAGCATCAGCAACTGGGCCCCGGTGTTGTCGCTGTTCTGGCGGGCGTATTCCTGCGCCGCCTTATTGGCGATGTAGGCGGCGATGGCCTTGACCGTGGCCGAGGCGATCGCGCGGTTGCGGAAGACCGGCCATTCCTCGCGGAACTCCGTCAGAACCATCGCGTCGACGCTCGCCAGGAGGGCCGCCCCGGGCAGCTGGGTGTCGCCCGCCGTGGCGGCGAGCGCGCCGGGGTCGCCGCCCGAGGGGGCGACGGCGGGGAAGGCGACGCCGACGATCGGGGCCGCCGGGTCCGCCCAGATGAGGGGCAGCGACACGCGCTCCTCGCGCCAGCGGGGCGCCGTACCTGTCTCCTGCAGCACGTAGACGAGGGTCCGACCCGCGCCGGGGTCGGGCCGGCCCTTGCCGGCGTCGGCGAGCGCGAGGTCCGCCGCGACCGCCGCTGCGCCGGAAAGCGCGGACGCGACCTGGAGCGACTTGCGGGCGCGCTCGATGTCGGCCGGGCCCTCCGCCGTGTGGAGGAGGAAGACGCCATGGAGCCAGTTGGCGAGGGGGTTGACGAAGCCGGCGTAGGTGGGGAGGCCGGCGAAGCCGGCGGTCGCGGACGATTGGGCGCCGCGGACCTCGTCGCTCGCCAGCCGGGCCCGGAAGGCCTCGTCCTCTCCCGCCGCCGCACCTTCCTCCTCGCGCGCGAGCGCCGCGCGGGCGTCGGCGATGCGCCGGGCGTCGTCGACATGGAACATCGCGCGGGTGAGCGCGACGCGGGCCTTGTCCGTCTCGCCCGATTCGAGGTGGCAGAGCGCCAGCAGCGTCGCGGAGAGGGTGCGGTCGAGGTTCCGGCCTCGGTAGACGAGGGCGTAGGGGTTCGACAGCGCGCCGATGCCCTCGCCGCTCAAGGAGACCTCGGGCTGGGCGTCGATGGCGTCCAGCAGCGTCGCGGCGCGCCCGAGCGCGTCCTTGGCCGCGGGCAGGTTGCCGGCCGCGCGCTGGG
>CAIPVK010000078.1 GCA_903868455.1 uncultured Opitutia bacterium | reverse complement strand
TGGCGCTCGCGGTGGCGACTGTCATTCCCCGCGGCTGGACACCGGACGCGTGGAGGCGGAACACTGGACGCCGCCGCCTGCTCATCGTTGTGGCGCCCCTGGCGGCCGCCGCGATCCTCGCGACCTTGGGCATGCTCGAGGGCCTCGAGTGGCGCAAGCGGGGCATCGAGATCTGGTACTTCGGCCCCATGGCCGGGCTGATCCTGGCCGCCCGCTGGTGGCTGCCCGAGGAGGCCAGCCCTTGGGGGCGTTCCGCGATGCTCCTCCTGCCGCTTGCGGGATTGATCCTCACGGTCCTGCTCATCCTCCTCGGCGCGCTCTCGCTTTCCTATTGAGGCTGGACGCTCAATGGCGGGCCCCATCGGCACCGTCGACCCGCCATGGAACCTTGCGCCGGGTGCCGTCCTCGCCACGATGTCCGCATGCCCCTCCTGCTCGCGCTGTGCCTGCTCGCGGCTCCCGCCGGCGAGCCCGCGGCGACGGGGGAGGAGGCCGTTGAGATCGAGGCGCCTGGGCTGGCGCTGGGGGCCGAAGGTACGGAAGCGGACGGCACCGCCGACGCGGCGGACATCGGAAAGGGCTTTCGCGCCCTCCTCGCCGAACGCGGGTACCGTTTCGACGAGACGACCGTCCGGGCCTATGTCGCCGACCAACGCGCGCGCGCCCTCGCCGAGCTGAAGGCCTCGGGCAAGACGCTGCCGGCCGAGTTCCTCGCCTGGGTCGACGGGGATCCGGAGATCGAGGCCACGGTCTACGGCTCGCCCCGGCCCGCCCATGTGCTGCTGATGCTCAGGTCCCTCGCCCTCGACGTGGGCGAGCCCCGCGCCCGCCGCTACAAGTCCTGGTTGCTCGCCGCCGCGGTCAAGAACGCCCATCTCGGGACCAAGGCCGACATCGCCCCCCGGCCGCCGCTCAGGCTCGTCATCCCGCCCGACCCGCGCAAGCCGGTCGACACGCGCGACCCCGGGCGGACACCCGACGCCAACGACGCCATCGTCAATTTCCTGGAGGACAACCGCATCGTCGCCTCCGACGTCATGTATGAGCCCGAGTGGCAGGCCAAGTTCAACGCCGCGATGGCGGAGAAAGGGCTTCCGCAGCGCGTCGATTGCTCGATGCGGCTCGGACCGGGGAGCCCCGCGGAGAAGCGCCGGCGCCTGGCCAAGGTCATGGCCGCCTACCGGCTCTTCCAGGAGGCCTACGAGGCCAAGGGACGCATCCCCCGCGAGAAGGACCCCCGCATCGGCCTGGCCGAGTGGGTGGTCTTCCAGGTCGACAACCACGAGGCCGGCCGGAGCAAGTCCCGATTCCCCTTGGACAAGGCGCCATGGCCGGTGCTGACCGCCCTCCTCGGCCCGCGCCTCTCGCTGCGCGAGGCCCACCACATCAACGCGCCGGGCTCCAAGGTCATCCCGGCGGACCACCGCAAGCTCAACGCCTTCAGCACGGAGATGCTGGCGGCGGTCGACGTGCGCCCCTTCCCCTTCGCCGAGGGCTCCTGGTTCATGATCAAGAAGCATGGCGGCGCCTGCGGCACGCGCGCCATGCTGGCCTCCAACCAGAACAAGGCGCAGGGGCTCCCCTCGGCCGCCGTCGGGGAGATCGGCCACGCCTCCTGGATGGAGATCGCGTGGTTCGAGAAGGGCGGCCGATTCAAGCTGCGCTTCGAGGGCGGGGGGCACGACCCCGATCTCCTGTCGGTGCACCTCGCCCTGCCCATCTCGCGGGGTCGCGACCAGGAACGCGCGAGCAACTGGGCGGCCTTCCTCGACGCCGTCCAGAGGCCGGAGGGAGTCGTCGGCTACATGCGCTCGATGATGGCCTACCAGACGCTGCAGGCGCTCGACCCGGAGGAGCGGGCGGCCCACGGCGAGCGGCTCAAGGCCGACGCCCTCGCCCTCAACCCTGGCAACGTGCTGCTCAGCGGGGTCATCGCGCGCGGGGCGGCCGAGGCGGCGGAGGACCGCCGCAAGGCCCGCCAGCGCCGGCGCTGAGGGCGGCGGCTAAGCGCACGGAACCTGGCGGTCTCAGCGCGCCCCGGCGGGCGCGTGGACCTGGAAGCGGCGGATGAGCGGGGTGCCGACCGAGCCGGTGACCCTGACGCGCACCTGGCTGACGGCGATCGGCTCGCAGCGCGCGAGCATCCGGCGGCCGACGGCCGTGCCGTCGAAGAGGACGACCCACGACTTGCCGTCGAACCCCTCGATGACGAAGGACCGGATGCGATGGCCGTGCCGGTAGTCCTCCCAGAGGTCGACGTAGCCGATCGTCCGGGGGCTCCCCAGGTCGAGCGTGACCAGGTCGGACGCGACCTGCTCGACCTTGGCGAGGGGCTGGCCGAAGCGGCGGCGGATCTCCGCCCCGAACTCGGCGTAGCGCGCGAGGTCGTCCGGGTGGACGCTGCCGTCGGCCTGGGGCGCGCAGTTGAGGACGAGGAAGCTGTTCCGGCCGACCGACTGCTCGTAGCATTCCATGAGCTGCTCGGTCGTGCGGCGGTGCAGCAGGGCGGCCGGCCGCATGTGCCAGAAGTGCTCGTGCAGCGGGACGTCGCACTCGAAGGGCGCCCAGTAGTCGCCGTCGGGGTTCTCGTTGCCGTAGGCTTGGCGCCGGTCCGCCTCGACCTGGTTCGCCGGTTCGCTCATGAGCCGCGCCTTGTCCACCGTCGACCAAGCGGGGTAGGCGACGCGACCCTGCTCGTTGCCCGGCCAGCGGATGGTGGGCAGGGGGTCGCGGCTTCCGACGGCGAAGATGACGGCGCGGGGCGCCCGACGGGCGATCAGGTCGCCGATGGCGCACTTGATGGGCTGGTCGATCCAGATCTCGGTCACGAGGTCGGAGCCGAGACGATCGATGACCTCCTCGACCCGAGTCGCGAGCACCCGGTTGGACTCCTCCCAGGTACGGACCTTGTCGAGCTTGTGGTAGGCCAGGGAGTTGTCCACCGCGGCGGTGCTGGGATGGGGCAGCCAGAGGTAGAAACCCGCGTTGATCCCGTGTCGGCGGCAGGCCGCGGCGAATTCCTTGACCACGTCGCCCCCGCCGCCCTTGTACGGCGTGTTCCCGATGTGGTACTGGGTGGTCGAGCTCGGCCACATGCAGAAGCCGCCGCTGTGCGCCAACATGAAGATGATCTGCTTGGCGCCGAAGGATCGGGCGGCGCGGCACCACTCATCCACGTCGAGTTTCTCGAAGCGGATCTCGCTCATGGGCGTGCTCCCGTCGTCGTACTCGCGCTGCTGGATCGTGGCGGGGTCGAGCTGGACGAACATGGCGAGCTCCTGCTCCTGCCAGTTGTACTGGACCTCCGTGGGCCTGGCCAGGCGGGCGGCGGCGGGCTCGACGACGGCCTTGTCCCACGCCGAGGTGTCCGCGGCCCCGGCGTGGCCGGCGACCATCAGGAGGAGCGAGGCGAGGAGTCGGTGTCTCATGGGATGTTCGGGGCGGGAACGCGCGCGCCTCAGTAGCCGAGTACGGTCACCTCGGCCAGGGTCGGGGTGTCGGTCGCCTCGCGGAGGTTGATCCGGACCTTGGTGCCCGCGACGTCGGGGATGGCGACGCGGCGATCCGGCCCGATGGCCGCGCCCTCGGCGACCTTCCTCCAGCCCGAGGGCGTCTCGACCTCGACGTCGAAGCGGCGGACGCGGCCGTAGGGCGCGTCGGAGACGCGGACCTCGGCGATCCGCCGGGACTGCCCCAGGTCGACCGTCACGCTCGCCGATCGCTGGGCCTCGGACGCGGCCCAGGTGGTCGAGGGGTTGCCATCGGTCAGGTGGGCGAAGGAGAGCTCGGGGCGGCCGTACCAGAAGCTGGACACCGTCACCGGGCAGGCGAGCGAGACCACCTTCGGCTCGGGCACGGCGACGGGTGCCACGCGCATCACATCGGCCGCCAGCGAGACCTCGAGGATGGTGACCATGGGGGTGCGAAGGCCCTGGGGGACGCGGAACTCGAGCATCCCGCCGACCTTGGACACGCCCACGGGCGAGCCGCCGAGCAGCTTGGCGCCGGTGACGGCCACGGGAAGCGCGGGGAGGCGGAGGGACTCGCCGGGCCAGGACTGGACGAGCAGGTAGGCCTTGTTGCCGCGACGGGTCGAGCCGCCCCACTCGCCGGGCAGCCAAGGGCCGCCGCGCGTGCCGTAGATGGCCTCGCCGTTGGCGCGGAGCCAGACACCGAGCTCCTTCAGGCGGACGGCGCTGGCCTCGTCGATGGTGCCGTCGGGCTTCGGGCCGATGCCGAGGAGGGCGTTGCCGTCGCGCACGACGCACTTGACGATCCAGTTGACGATCTGGTCGAGGGGCCGGGGCTTGGCGCCGGCGAGCCACGACCAGGCGCCGTTGGGCGCGGACGGCGTGGGGGCGAAGTTGTAGCAGCTGTCCCAGGCCTTCTTGTCGTAATAGTGGCCCCACATCATCTCGCGGGCCTGGTAGTCGCCGATGGCGTCGGGGGCGTCGTAGAAGCTGCTCACGAACGGCAGGTCGCCGTTGATGCGGACGCCGGGCTCGTCGCTGCCGCGAAGCTCGGGGTTGGGCACGCGGGCCTTCGGCTCGAGCCGGTTGCCGATGAGGAGGTCGGGCTGCAGGCGGCGGATGAGCGTGGCGACGTTCAGGGCGTGCGCGCGCGTCCACGAGCTCTCCCAGTTGCCGTCGAACCAGATGGCGCCCACCGGACCGTACTGGGTGAGCAGCTCCTGCATGTGGGGCTTGAAGGCCTTCTCGACGTAGTCGGTCAGGTCGGCGCCGGGCTTCTGGCTGTAGTGGGGGTTCCACCAGTCGAGGATCGAGTAGTAGAGGCAGAACTTCACCCCGCCCTTGCGGCAGGCCTCGGCCACCTCCTTCGTGTAATCGCGACCGAACGGGGTGTTCAGGACGTTGTAGTCGTAGGTCTTGGTGCGGAACATCGCGAAGCCGTCATGGTGCTTGGGGACGAAGACCGCGTATCGGATGCCCGCGTCGTGGAAGATGCGGATCCACTCGTCGGCGTCGAAGCGCTTCGGGTCGAAACGCTTGTACAGGCCGTCGTAGAACTCCCGGCCGACGCCGTCGCGGCACCAGGAGATCTCCTTCTCGATGATGACGGACGGGTTCCAGTGGATGAAGACGCCGACCTTGGCGTCCCGGAACCATTGGGCGCGGCGGTCGTACTGCTCCTGCGTCTCGTTGGGGAGGGAGGCGTCGGCCAGCGCGCGGGCGGACACGACGGCCAGGAGGAGGGCGGTGAGGAGGCGGGACATAGGGGCGAGTAGGAAGCGGGGACGAACCCTGTCAAAACTTTTGTCCACACGGAACCCGACCGGTCGGGCGCTGTATCTGCCTCATGCTCGGCGCCCTGCTCTGCCTGCTCGCCGCCGCGCCGGCGCCGCCCCCCTTCGCGCCCGCGCGCGCGCCGCTGCGGCCGGACCAGGAGCCCGACGCCGGCGCGTTCGTGAATCGGGAACGGGTCTACGACTTCTACGGCAAGCAGGCCCTCGAATTCGGGCCGGGGCGATCCACCCCGCCCCTCATTCCCGCCTTCCCGGGCCTGGACGGAGGCGCCCATGGGCACCAAGGCAACCAGAACGACGCCGTGACATGGCGCGACGGGCGATGGGGCGCGTCGGATTTCGGCAACCTCTTCTCGGGCGTGCTGCGGGGCGCCGGCCTCGTCCTGCCCAAGGCCGTCTGGGTGCGGGAGGGCGAGCGCTGCGCCGCCTTCGACCCCATCTCCCTCTCCTTCCCCATCGAGTGGAAGGCGCCCTTCGTCCGGCTCGGCGACATGCGCCACGGGTTCAACCTGGGCGCGGAGCCGGCCGGGACCCTCGTGCGCGCGACCCCCGCGGCGGCGAGGACCGGCGCCTACCGGGGATTCTACGTCCACGGCGACAAGGTGATCTTCAGCTACGAGCGCGAGGGCAAGGCCTGGCTCGCGACGCTCGGCGACGGCGAGCGCCCGCACGCCGAGCTCGCGCACCTGACGCGCGGCGGACCCGCGCGCTGGCCCGGCTGGATCACGACCTCGGGGCGCCTGGGAAAGGGCGGTCCCGTCGCGGTCGACACCGCGGTCATCCCCTTCGACAACCCCCATGGCACGCTCTTCTTCCTCTCGGGGCTGGACTTCCTGCCGGACGGGACGGGCGTGGTCGCGACGATGACGGGCGAGGTCTGGCTGGTGCGTGGCCTCGAGGGCGACCTGCGGGAGATCCGCTGGAAGCGTTTCGCCACGGGACTCCACCAACCCCTCGGCGTCAAGGTGGTCGGCGGGCGCGTCCATGTCCTCGGCCGCGACCAAGTCACCCGGCTCGACGACCTCAACGGGGACGACGAGGCCGACTTCCACGCCTGCGTCGCGGCGGCCATCCCGACCTCGCCCGGGGGGCATGACTTCGTCATCGGCCTCGAGACCGACGCCCAGGGGCGCTTCCTCACCGCCTCCGGCAACAAAGGGCTGCTGCGCCTCGCGCCCGGCGGCGCGGTCGAGGTCCTGGCGACCGGGCTGCGCAATCCCAACGGCATCGGTCTCTCGGTCGACGGGCGTTTCCTGACCTCGAGCCTGCAGGAGGGCAACTGGACGCCCGCCTCGGCCATCGCTCAGGTCGACCTCGCCGCCGCCTCGACGCCGCATTTCGGCGACGGGGGCCGGGGGCGTCAGGGAATCTCCCTCCCCCTGCTTCATCTGCCAAGGGGCGAGGACAACTCGAGCGCCGGCCAGGTACACCTAGGGGCGGGGCGCTGGCCCACGCTCGCGGGCGAGGGCAACCTCGTGCACCTCTCCTTCGGAACCGGGACGGCCTGGATGGTCACGCGCCAGAAGGTCGGCGACACCTGGCAAGGCGCGGCCCAACGCCTGACCGGAAGCATGGAGTCGGGAGCCCAGCACGGGCGGTTCCACCCGGTGGACGGCTCGCTCTGGGTCTCCGGGCTGCGGGGGTGGCAGACCTACACCACGCAGGATGGCTGCCTGCACCGGCTTCGCCCGACCGGAGGCGCGCCGGTCCTCGTGGGCCACGAGGTGCGCGGCAACGGCGTCCTCCTCCGCTTCGACCGCGCCCTGCCCGCGCGGGCCGCCCGACGCGAGGCGCACTTCGCCCAGTGCTGGAACTACCGCGCGCCGAGCCCGGCCTACGGATCGCCCGAGCTCTCGCTCCGACACCCGGGCGTCGCCGGGCATGACCCACTCGAGGTGCGCAGCGCCACGCTGTCCGACGGCGGCAGGACGCTGTTCCTCGAGCTGCCCACCTTGCGACCCTGCCACCAGCTGCACCTGCGCGTGCCCTCGCACGGGGAGCTCGGCCTGGACCTGTTCCTCACGGTGCACCGCCTGGGCGAGGACTTCGCCGACTTCCCCGGCTACGTCCGCCACGACCCCTCCGACCACGCGGCCGCGCCGGCGAGCGAGGGGACCAAGGCCGCCGCCCGCCCCGTGCGCTGGGAGGAGGACCTGTGCGCCCCGGGCGCGCGCGAGCTCCGCGTGGAGGCGGCGACCGGGCTTCGCTTCTTCCCGACCGAGCTGCGCGCCAAGCCGGGCGAGCCCGTGCGGCTGACCTTCTCGAACCCCGACAGCATGCCGCACAACTGGGTGCTGACGGATCTCGGGGCGGCACGGAGGGTGGGCGAGGCGGCCAACCGCCTCGCGACCCAGGTCGACGCGCTCGAGCGCCATTACGCGCCGGACCTGCCGGAGGTGCTCTGCCACACGCGCGTGGTCAACCCGGGCGAGTCGACCACGATCGCGTTCGTCGCGCCGAGGGTCCCGGGGCGATACCCCTTCCTCTGCACGATTCCCGGGCACTGGCAGCTGATGCGCGGCGAGTTGGTCGTGGAGTGAGGCATCCGGCCGCGCCCGAGGGGCGCGCCGCCGCGGCGGCTAGCGGGCGGACAGCCGCAGGATGACGATGCCCGTGGTGGCGCGCAGCCCGACGGCGCAGAGGAGATGGGTCGGGCGGCCTTGGTCGTCCCTCAGCACCCAGGGACGCTCCAGCATCGAGGGCACGAGGCTTGTGCCATCGTCGAACCGGAGCCGCTTGTCGGTCAGCCGGAACTGGGCGGCTCGTGTCCAACGGACGCCGTCCTCCGAGGTCATCATGCCGATGAAGCCGTCCGGTCCCGTCGCGTGGAACACGGCGTAATACCGGTCGCGGACGGGATCGTGCCAGGCCGAGATGTCCTCCGTGTCGAGGTCGGCGATGACCGGCTCGGGTTGCAGGCGCCAGGGTCCGGCGGGATCGGGCGCGAGGGCCACCGCCTGGTTGCGGACGAAATCCCTGGCGCCGGGCCGGTCGCCCTTGACGATCATCAGGTAGCCGCCCTGCGGACGGGCCACCACCGCGGGATTGACGGCGAGGACGCGGATCGGGCCCGAGGGCTCAAGGAGGGGCTCGGGGAGGATCTCCCATGGGCCGTCCAAGCTCGGGGCGCGGGCCGCGAAGGTCCGTTGGTTCGGACGCAGGTCGCGCTTCCAGGCGGGGTGCGAGGGCCCCGTCCGCGCGACCGCGGCCCTGCCCTCCTCTTCCATGCCCGCGCCGCGCGTGCGAATGAAGTGCAGCCAGTGGCGCTCGCCGAAACGCTCGATCTTCGGGTTGTGCGCGTTGAACCAGGCGCCGCCGGCTCCGTCCCCGGCAGGCAGCACGGTGGCGGCGGCGCCGAACGGGCCCTCCGGCGACGCGCCGGCGGCGGAGGCGACCTCGGAATGCGTGAGCCAGCCGGCGAAGGTGCGCGAGGCGGGCCAGCGCGAGTGAAACAGGCGCCAATGGCCGGACGGCTCGCGGATCAGGCTCGGGCACCAGGTGAACCACCCTTCCTGCACGTAGAGATGGCGGCCGGACTCACCCTTCTCGAGCAGGACCCGCGTGGCGGCGGGAAGCGGCTCGACCTCGAGGCGGAGCGTGTCTTGCCCCGCGAGGCAGAGAGCGCAGGGAAGCAAGGCCAGGAGGCGGCGCATCCTCAGTTGCCCGAGCCGGGCAGGCGGGCGAGGTCGATCGCGGGAGCCGGGCCCGAGACGGGAACCTCCAGCGCGAACCCTTGGCGTCCGTCCGCGTGCCGGTAGCCGCCGGTGCGCAGCTCGACGGCGTCGCCGACCACGCGGTGGCCGAAGTCGCGTCGGCCGAGCTCGTCGGTCGCGGTCGCGTGGGCCTGGGTGATGCGGGTCCAACGGCCGGCGGAGTCGGCCACCCAGAGGTTGCGGTAGCGGCAGGCGCGCTCGCGATCGCCCTGGCGACCCGTCCAGTCCTCGACGAAGGAGTAGAGGCCGTCGAGGCGCGCCTCGGTGGCGGGTCGGCGGAAGGAGGTGAGGAAGCGCCATCCCCCGATGTCGGGGCCGTCGACCCAGGCGGAGAAGACGGCGGACGAGCCGTCGGGCCGCACGCCGAGGAGGAACTTGTAGGGGACGCCGTCCCTCCATCGGAAGGGCAGATGGGAATGGCCGCCCGAGCCCTCGTGGTCGAACGCGCTGGCGTTCACGCCCGGCCCCTTGGCGAGGAGCGTCACCACCTTGTCGCGCAGCTCCTCGGAGGTCTCCGTCTTCTCGTGGTTGCGCACGTAGCCGTTGTCCCAGAGCGAGTAGATGAACCAACGGTCGTCGGGCCGTCCGCGATCGTAGCGCACCTGATAGCCGAAGTAGCCTTGGTTGAAACCGAGCACGCAGTGGTAGGTGGACTCCGGCCCGGGCTCGGCGATCGCCTCGGCGTAGGCCCAGACGGCGTGGACGCCGCGCGGGACGGGGTAGCCGAAGTGGACGGATTGGGCCGCGCCGGAAGGCAGGGTCCAGAGCGTCGAGACCGTCCGCCCCTCGACCACCACGCCCTCGACGTCGACGTCTCCGCCGACCGCGCGGATCCGGATGAGCTGGGTGCCCTTGCCCACCGCGACGCGGACGCGGTCGGAACTTCCCTCGGGAGCCGGGGCGAGCGACATCGCGGGTCCGGAAACGGAGACGGACAGCGAGCCCTTGGAGGCGCCGCGCACGACGACCAGGTCGACCTCGCCCTCGCGATCCGAGACGACGGGCACGCGGGCCTCGCCGCCGTCCCTCAGCGAGAGGCGGCACCACGAGCGCGCCCCGCCCTTCCCGTCGTCGACGTAGGCCGTGGCGAGCGGCAGGACCGCGGGGGACGTCGCGGCGAGACCGGGAAGCCGGATCTCGGCCAACTCAAGCCCGCGGGCGCCCGGGGCGTTGAGGGAGAGGCGCCCCAGACCGGGCGAGAGCTTGCCACGCCCGAGGCTCACCTCGGCGAACGAGCCGGTGCCGACCACCTCGGCCGATAGAGCCAAACCGTGGCCCTTCACCTCGAGCCGGCACTTCCTGCCCTTGGGCAGGCGAAGGCGCGCGACGACCTCGGTCTCGCCACCCTCGGAACGCACCGGCAGGTGGATGCCGTGCTCGGCGTTGAAACGGGCGACGCGGAAGCCCGGCCCGTCGGCAAAGCGGGCGCCGAAACGAACCGGCGTCGCGTTGTCCACCCCCAGGCCGGAAGCCAGCAGGGAAAGCGGGAGGAAGAGGACGAGCAGGCGTCGCATCGGGGCTTAAGACACAGGGGGTCGGACACGGTTCCCACCCCTTTTACGAAGGTAAATTCTGTTGAAGTCGACGGGGTCGCCGACAGGGTAAGACGGTCTTGTCGACCGCCCGAAAAAGCCCCGGTTTCAGCCTGGTCCTGTCCCTCGCGGTCATGGCCCTCTTGGTGCTGGTAGTCCTGAGCCTTGCCGGCTTCCTGAGCATCGAATCCCGAGCCGCCACGGCCCGTCTCGCCTCCGCCCAGGGACGCTTGGCCGCCCTATCCAGCCTGAGGCTCGCCTTGGCCCACCTCCAGCAGGAGGCCGGCGCCGACCGGAGGGTCACGGCCCGGGCCGACATCACGGCCGACACCACCCAGCCCAATTGGACCTGGGCGACGATTCGGAACCCTCTCTGGACCGGGGTCTGGCGGTCCGACATCCCCCAGCAGCCGCCCGCCTGGCTGGTCAGCGGCCGGCATGACAAGGCGGCGGGCGCCCAGTCGGTCTCCCTCAGCGGTTCGACCGACTACACCGCCGACCAGTGGCTCCCTTGGCAGAGCGACTACGCGCCAACGACCAGCACCGCGGGCTACCTCGCCATCCCCCTGGTCGGCGACGCCAGCGCGACCCCTCACGAGCTCGCGACCTCGACCGATCCCGGGCGGCCGGACGGCCGCGTCACCCTGCCCCGCATCGCCTCGCCGGACGCGGGCGGCATGGGTTACGCCTACTGGATCGGCGACGAGGGCATCAAGGCCCGGGCCAACCTCCACGACACCCGCCATGCGAGCGGGACCAACGCCCATGTCGCGCGCGGGATGCTGACCGCGAGCGGTCGCGCGGGCATCGACGCCCTCGCCGGCCTGGACGCGCTGGCGCCCGACGCCCTGCTCGCGAACCTCATGGGGCACTCGGACCTCGGCCTGCCCGCGGTCGCCGCGCTCGGCTACTCCGACGCCGCGCCGACCGGCCTTCCGGCCACGTCGCTCCGTCACCGCCGCCTCCGGCACGACCTCTCCTTCTGGTCGCAAGGCCTCCTGACCGACTCGTTCTGGGGCGGGCTCAAGGTCGACCTTTCCCAGGCCTTCGAGCTGAACGACGCCGACTTCATGGCGAGCGAGTTCGGGGAGGGGCCCGGCGGCGCGACCCTGCACTTCTGGAAGATGAACCTGGCGACCCGCGCGGACCCGCCGATCATGGAGTTCACCCGCTCGGTGAAGATCTGGATGCCGGTCTGGGCGCCCGAGTGGCCCTCGGCCGGCGCGACGCCCTCCGCCGCCGCGCCGCCCTACCCCGACGACACCGGGCGCACGCCGTACCGCTACGACGTCGCCGCGCTCTACACCCACAACTGGCACGACCCCGACGACTCGACGCGCGGCTACATCTCGATGCGCGGTCCGACCTGGCTCCTGCTGCGCGACTTCCACCGCCTCTACAAGCAGGTCGAGTGGCCGAGCGCGACCAACCCCACGCTCCGCGCCCGCACCTTCTGGCCCAACGTCGTGCAGAACGAGCGCATGCAGCCCGGCGTCGGCGGCACCTACCATTACAGCCATATCTACAACCGGATGGACATCCCGAACGACGGTGGCGTGCGAAGCGACCCGTTCGTCAACGACATGAACGGCGGCGCCTTCGGCTACAGCGCCTACTCCCTCTCGTCGGCCGCCGCGTCCAACGGCTCGCTGGGAGGGGGCTCGCCGAGCATCAAGCCCCTGCGCGTCGCCGCGACGCCCTACATCTCGAGGGTCGCCATCGTCTTCGGCGTCCAGCAGGAGGGCGGCGCGCTGCGGCTCGTCTGCACCCCCGTCGTCGTCCTGCACAACCCGCACAACGTCGCGATGGCGCTGCGCCGGATGAACGGGTCCGACAGCGCCGCGACCCGCCTGTCCTTCCGCTGGTGGAACTCGTGGGTCTTCGACTTCTCGACCCCCTCGCTGGGCTCGTGGAACCGGACGATGCTCCAGCTCGCCCAAGGCGTAGACTCGGGCTCAAACGCCACCGAGAGCCTGCGGACCTACATCCCCGAGGTGACGCTGGCGCCCGGCGAGTTCCGTATCTTCACCCCTCCGGCCTCCCAGCCGGTGCCGTTCGCGCGCATCGCGACCACCGCCAACACCTACGACTTCAACGGCGGGTTCTGGCTGAGGATCCCCAAGCCGGACGGCACCAACCTGGACGTCCCCGGAGACTCCCTGTCGGTCGGCCTCCGCCCCCAGGGAGCCTTCTACATCCGTCACCTCATGACGAGCTGGCCCGGGGACTCCATCATGGAGAGCGCCAACGGCTCGGACGCCATCTACAACCGCTCGAGCGAGCACACCGAGCTCTTCGACAGCTCGCTCGGCATGACCCGCAACGGCAATCCCGGCGTCCGCACCTTCCCCGCCGGTTTCGCGTACCCCTCCCCCGGAGCTCCGCCGCAGATCGTCGCGGTGATGGACTACTCGGTGCGCTGGCCCAAGGACCCGCTGCCCTTCCCCATCCTGACCCATTCCAACCCGCTCACCATGATGACGCGCGGGGACGCCAACGGCTTCGACCCCTACAACCCCACGTTCGGCGCGGGCTACGCGACCAGCTCGCCCAGCTACCGGATGACCCTCCGGGCTCCCAACACCTGGGGCGAGGCCTTCGAGATCGGGGACGGGGCCGGGCAGATGGCGATGGGCGGCGTCTCCAACTGGAGCGGGCTCGGGGGCCAGACCTCGGCCGTGCTCACGGGCATCCCCCTGAGACCCCCGCAGTCCCTGGCCGAGTACGCCCACGCCAACCTGACGATGCGCGACCAGGACCCTTTCTACACCATCGGCGCGGGCTTCGCGAACCCCAACCTCCCGCTCGACAAGGTGGTGCACTACCGCCCGACGGAGAACTGGACCGACGCCGACCGCGCCTACCTCGCCAACCTCGCGGTGTGGGACCGCTACTTCCTCTCGTCCGCCGGTCCCGAGGTGAGCCTCGGCAGCGCCTACTCGGAGACCCGCAGCCTGACCAAGGTGCTCGACGACTTCCTGGCCGGCACCGGGACGCTGGCCAACCCGCGCATGCGCCTGGCGCGGGGCCGCAACGGCGCCGACGCCACGGTCGCCGCCGAGGTGAAGGACCGCAACAAGATGGCCGGCCATCTCGTCAACGAGGGCGCCTTCAACGTCAACTCAACCTCGGTCGACGCGTGGACCGCCGTGCTGGCGGCCACCAAGCGCGCGCGCAACGGCGGCGACACCTCGGCCGACACCCGCTTCCGGCGCAGCGAGCGCGCCGACACCGCGGCCAAGGCCTCGCCCCGGTCGGCGTTCGCCAACGCCGACACCTGGAGCGGCTGGTCCTCCGTGGACGACGACCAGATCCGCCTGCTGGCGCGCTCCATCGTCGACGAGATCCGCTTCCGGACGCAGTTCGCCGTCCGCACCCCCGTCGATCGCCAGCTCAACAAGACGACCCCCTTGGCCGCGGAACGCCAATACCGCGGGGCCACCGCGGCGGGCGCCAAGGTGCCCGTGCCCACGCCCTTCCTGGGGTTGTCCCAGTTCGTGAACCGCTTCCTCGACACGACCGCCACCCAGCCGGTCAGCGGGCGCTCGACCAACCTCGCCCAGGCGAAGTCCGGCTGACTCCAGGCCGCCATCGCCCGGGCCGAGACGGAAGGCGCGCAGGTCGGCAACCGCCCGTCCGGCGCGCCCCTTGTCACCGCCGCCAGCATCGGCCCCAACCAAGGCGACGGCCAGCAGTCCTGGACGACGAATCCCGAGGCCGTCGAGAGCTGGGACTCGGGCTCGCGCTCCGCGGGCATCGCGTCGAAGTCCGGCACGAACCGGGCGCACGCCGCGCTGTTCGCCCCGGGCTCGCTGCTGCAGCAGGACATCCTCGCCGCCATCGGCTCGCACATCGGCACCCGGTCGGACACCTTCGTCATCCGCGCCTACGGCGACGTGCGCGCCCCCAACGGCGACATGCGCGGCCGCGCCTGGATCGAGGCCGTGGTCCAGCGCACGCCCGACCACTGCGCCGCCGTCGACGCCCCCTCGGCCGATCCCGCGACGATGCTCGGGGTCAACAAGCAGCTCGGCCGGCGCTTCCGCATCGTCTCCGCGCGCTGGCTCCGGGCCGACGAGATCTGACCGATGCGCCGCCTCCTCGCCCTCGCCCTCCTCCCCCTGGCCGCCGCCGCCCAGCAGCGCCCCGAGGAGCCCGCCATCACCGCCCGCTTCCGCGCGCTGTCCTTCACCGAGCCGGTGGACGGCGGCTACACCCTCTCGAAGGGTTGGGCCCCCCTGCTCATCACCTCGGACTTCCTCACCGCCGAGCAGGTCTACCGCGGCCCGGCCGACCTCACCCTGCTGCGCAAGACCCTGGCCGGATCCACCCAGCCCCTCGCCTCGACGCGGCTGGCGGACGGCGCCCGGCTCATCCTCCTGATCGCCCCGGATGGCAAGGGCGGCCAGCGCATCATCCAGGTCGACGATTCCCCGGGGGCCTTCCCCTACGGCACCGTGCGTCTCTTCAACCTCACGGGCAAGCCCCTCGGCCTCCGCGGCTCGGGCGAGCCCAGGGTCATCCCGGCGGGGGGCGAGTTCGTCGCCCGGCCCGCGCCGGACGCCCGCGGCTACGCCATGCTCCTGTTCCTGACCCAGCGGGAAGGCCAGTGGGGCGTCGGCTACAACCTCCGGCTCTTCCCCCAGGAGGACGTGCGCACGCTCTACTTCGTCCTGCCCGGACCGCCCGACTCGCACGGGGTCGGCCTCAAGGGCGTCGAGGAGCGCCGCCAGCCGGAGCCGCCGCCCGTGGTCTTCGCGCCCGGCGGCAAGCCCGGCGCGTCCGCGCCCAAGCCGGCTCCCGCGGGGGTCAAGCCGGCCGCCAATCGATGACCTCGGCCTGCGCGTTGCGCCGTCCCTGCCATCGGTTCCAGGAAAGCCGCACCGCGAGGTCGACCACCTGACCCGGCGCCGGCGCGCGGTCGGCCATCCTCCAGCCGATCAGGCCGAGGCGTCGGCCGCCGGGCAGGAAGACGGTGTGGCGGAAATTCATCCCGCCCTCGCCGAAGCGCTGGACCTCGCGGTCGAAGCGGATGCCGCGGAGGCCGAAGACCGGCTCGGGATTGCCCTCGCCGAAGGGGTGCAGCATCTCGAGCTCGTCGAGGACGTGGTCCTCCACCTGCTCGGGCCGTAGCCAATGCTCGAGCTCGAGCGCGGACTCGTCGCGCGGGACGCCCGCGGCGAGCTGGGCCGCCACCGCCCGGGCGAAGCGCTCGCGGAAGGCGGCCAGGTTGGCCAGGGGCAGCCCGACCCCGACGGCCATCGGATGGCCGCCGTAGTTGCCGAGCAGCTCGTGGCAGGACTGGAGGGCGGCGACGAGGTCGACGCCGGGCACGCCGCGCCCCGAGCCCTTGGCGAGGTCGCCCTCGCGCCCGAGGACGATGACGGGGCGGGCGAAGGCGCGGCTGAGCTTGCCGGCGGCGATGCCGACCACCCCGGGATGCCAATCGCCCTGGGCGACGAGCCCGGGCAGGTCGGCGGAATCCGCGAGCTGGCGGGAGGCCTCCTCGGTGACCTTGCGGTCGATCTCCTGGCGCTCGCGGTTGAGGGCGTCGAGCTCGGCGGCGGCCTCCCGGCACTCGGCCTCGGATTCGCCGAGGAGCAGGCGGAGCGGCAGCGCGGCGTCGGCCAGGCGGCCGCTGGCGTTGATGCGCGGGCCGAGACGGTAGGAGACGTCGGTCGACGAGAGCGACTGGCCCGGGGAGAGCCCGCTGACCTCGATCAGGGCGCGGACGCCGGGGCGGCGGGCCTCGGAGAGCAGTCGCAGGCCGTGGGCGGCGAGGATGCGGTTCTCATGCCGCAGGGGCACGAGATCGGCGATGGTGCCGAGGGCCGCGAGGTCGAGGTAGTCCTTGACCGCGATGGCGGCGCCGAGCGGGTCCCCGCGCTGGCGCAGGACCTTGAGCATGGCGTGGATGAGCTTGAAGGTCAGTCCCGCCGTGCAGAGCGCCTGCCAGGGGGCGTCGGGGGCGTCGAAGACCCGGGGGTTGACCATCAGGCAGTCCTCGGCGTGGCCGTCCTTGGCCACGTGGTGGTCGACGACGAGGACGTCGATGCCCTCGGCGCGGAGGCGGGCGACCTCGGCGTGCGAGTTCGTGCCGCAGTCGAGCGCCACGAAGACGTCGGGCCGCCCGTCCGCCAGCACGCGGTCGATGGCCGACATGGAGAGTCCGTAGCCGTCCTCCATGCGGCGGGGAACGTAGGCGGCGGGGGCGGCGCCGAGGCCGCGGAGGGCGTGGACGAGGGCGGCGGAGCTGGTGACGCCGTCGACGTCGTAGTCCCCGAGGATGGCGATGCGCGAGCGGGCCGCCGCGGCGTCGACCAGCCGCTCCGCGGCGGCGCGCAGGCCGCCGACCTCGAAGGGGTCGCCGACGTGGGCGAGCTGGGGGCGGAGGTGGCGCTCCGCCTCGGCGTCGTCGGACGTCCGACGGGCGAGCAGCGTGGCGACGACCTCGGAGACCCCGAGGGTCTCGCGGAGACGCCGCACGCGCGCCGGATCCGCGGCGCGGTGGTTCCAGGCCGGCATGGCGTTCAGCGCTCCTCGGAGCCCGCCTCCCAGCTGTGGCGGCGGACGGCGTCCGCGGCGTCGGCGGCCTCGCGGCGGCCGCCGTGCCACCAGTAGTAGACGGGAGCGGCGATGAAGAGGGACGAGAACGTGCCGATGAGCACGCCGTAGACGAAGATCTCGCCGTAGAGGCGGACGTCGCCCGCGCCGAAGGCCCAGAGGGCGGCGGCGCTGAGCAGCACGGTCATCGAGGTCAGGATGGTGCGGGACAGCGTCTGGTTGAGCGCGAGCTCGACGATGTCGCGGAGCGGGCGCCCGGGGCTGGCCGCGAGGTTCTCGCGGATGCGGTCGAAGACGACGATGGTGTCGTTGATCGAGTAGCCCATCACCATGAGCATGGCGGCGACCATGGAGGCGTTGAACTGCCCGCCCATGGCGACGAACAGCCCGGCCACGAGGAGCACGTCGTGCAGCGTGGAGACGAGGGCGCCGGCGCCGAAGCCGGCCTCGAAGCGCAGGGCCACGTAGACGGCGATGCCCAGGAGGGCCAGGAGGAAGGACCAGACGGCGTTCTCGAGCATGCCGGCGCTGACGGTCGCGCCGATGGCCTGGCGGGAGAGCACGACGCCCTCCGCGGGCACGCCGGCGAAGAGCGCCGGCTCGGAGCGCCGGAGCTCGGCGACGACGGCGTCGACGTTGGCGAACTCCGCCTTGCCCTCGCCGCGGGTGAGCTCGGTCTCCACGCGGAGCGTGGGCGCGCCGCCGCCGAGCGGGACGACGCGGGTGGCCGTCGTGTCGGGGAGGCCGACGCGGGCCCCCGCCGCCTCGACGCGGGCGGTGTCGACCACGGCCTTTCCGTCGATCGCGAGGACGACGGACTCGCCGCCGCGGAAATCCTTCCCGAAGCTCTCCTTGCCGCGGTAGGCCATGAAGGCCAGGCCGGAGAGGATCAGGACCCAGGAGACGACGAAGGCCTTGCGGGCGTGGGCGAGGAAGGGGAATCGCCCGCTGTTGCGGGGGCCGGGCAGGCCGAAGCTGGCGGTCAGCCAGCCCGTGCGCAGCGAGAGCTCCTGCAGGCCGCGGAAGGTCACCAGGGTGGTGAAGAGCGTGGTCAGGATGCCGATGGCGAGGGTGACGCCGAAGCCGCGGATGGGACCGGTGCCCATGGCGACCAGGATGACCGCGGTCAGGAGCGTGGTGAGGTTGGCGTCCACGATGCTCCAGAAGGCGCGGTCATAGCCCTGGAACAGGCAGGTGACGGGGTCCTTGCCGAGCGCGCGCTCCTCGCGGATGCGCTCGAAGATGAGGATGTTGGCGTCGACCGCCATGCCCAGCGTCAGGACGAGCGCGGCCACGCCCGGCAGGGTGATGGTCGCCTGGAAGTAGGCCATGGCGCCCAGGACCATCAGCAGGTTGAGGACGATGCCGACGACGGCGAAGACGCCGCCCCAGAGGTAGAAGGCCACGGAGAAGGCGACCACGAGGCAGACGGAGATGGCGGAGGCGACGACGGAGCGCTCCTGCGCGTCCTTCGCGAGGGTCGGGCCGACGGTGACGACGTCGAGCGTCCGCAGGGGGAAGGCCAGCGGGTTGTTGAGCACGTTGGCGAGCTCGCCCGCGTCCTCGCGGCCGAAGCTGCCGGTGATGACTGCGCCGCCGCCGCGCAGGGCCTCGCGGACGGTCGGGGCGGACTGCAGGACGCCGTCCAGCACGATGGCCAGCTGGCCGACGGAGCCGGTCGCGGCGTTGAGCTCGGCGATGCGGGCGGTCATGTCGCCGAAGCGTCGGGCGCCCTCGGTGGTGAAGGCCATGTCGACGTACCAGCTGAAGCCGTCGTTGGTGCGCCCCTCGGAGCGGGCGATGATGTCGCCCGTGGCGTCGGCGCGGGTGCGGACATAGTAGCGGCGGAGCGAGACCTTGCCGGTCGCGCGGTCGACGTCGCGCTCCGTCAGGACCTCGTAGCGGGCGACGGGCGAGTCGGGGACGCGCGGGTTCTCGGCGAGCGTGCGGGTGCTGTTCTCGGGCTCGGACTCGCCCGGGCGGGCGAAGCGGTAGACCTGGCGGAACTCGAGCTTGGCGGGCTTCTTCAGGACGTCGATGACGTCGGGGTTGTTGGCGGCGTCGGCCCCGGGCATCTGGATCTCGAGCACGCGGTCGCCCACCGGACGGATGACGGGCTCGGCCACGCCGTAGGCGTTGATGCGCCGCTCCATCACGCGGACGGCCTCCTCGATCATGCGCGCGCCGCCCCGCTCCTGGCGGTCGGCGAGCGTGCGCTCGGCGCCGGCCAGCCGGTCCCTGGCCCGGGCGAGCGCGGTCGCGTCGGACGCGGCCTCGGCCGCGGCGACCTGCGCCTTGGCCTCGTCGACCTGGCGCGCGGCCTCGCGGACGGCGCTCTCGGTGTCGACCTCGAGGGTGAAGGCGACGCCGCCCTGGAGGTCGAGGCCCAGCTTGAGGCGGCCCTGGGAGCGCCGCATGAGCTCCTTCAGGACGAGCGTGTTGCGCTTGGCGAGCTCGGGCTCGCGGACGAAGGAGGCCGGGTCGAAGAAGAAGGGCAGCAGGTCCACCACGCCCTCCGAGCCCTTGCCGGCCGCGAGGTCGCGCAGGGCCTGGTAATAGGTCGGGGCCTTGCGCTCGGCGGGGACGGCCGGGTCCTGCGCGGCGTGGGCGGCGACGCGGGCGCGGGCCTCGCGATCGAGAGGGGCGAAGGCGGCCTCATCCTTGATGACGGCGCCGGGGACATAGTCCTCCAACGGCACCGTTTGGACGGGCGTGACCTCATAGTAGGCGGCTCCGAGCGCGAGCAGGGAGACGACGATCTTCCACCAAGGGCGGAGCGTCATGGTCGGGCGAGCCCGGGCTCAGTTGGCGGCCTTGAGGTTCTCGGCGCCGGCCTCGTCGGACTGCAGGAGGGCGGAGCGGAGGAAGACGAGTCGGACACCCTCGGCGACCTGGACGGTGGCCTTGGTTTCCTGGAGGGAGACGACCTTGCCGAAGATGCCGGCGGTGGTCATCACGGGATCGCCGACCTTCAGCTCGGACTGGAACTTGGCCAGGGCCTTCTGCTGCTTGCGCTGGGGGGCGATGAGGAAGAAGTAGAAGGCCGCGAACATCAGGATCAGCGGCAGGAGCGACATCAGGGCGTTCGGCTGCTCGGCTCCGGCGGCGGGGGGCGTCTGGAGAAGCAGGGCGGTCAGGTTCGTGTTCATTGGTGTTTTTGTTGGAAAGGGGCGGAAAGGATGCCCGGGGGTGTGACAAAAAGGCAAGCCCAGTCGGGGCGCGCACCCCTTGGATTGACCGCCGGAAGGCGGGGGGTCAGGATGGACGCTTTCCATGAACGCCCCTGAAAAGGGAGGGCCCACCGCCGCCCCCGCCCCTTCCCTCGCCAAGCCCGTCACCTTGGCGGCCGCGGTCGCGACCCTGGGGGTGGTCTTCGGCGACATCGGGACGAGCCCGCTCTACGCCCTGCGCGAGAGCTTCAAGGCCGGCTTCGCCCACGGGGGCAGCGTGCCGGTGGTCTCGATCCTCTCCCTCATCATCTGGTCGCTGATCCTGGTGGTGAGCGTGAAGTACATCATCTTGGTCATGGAGGCCAACGACGAGGGCGAGGGCGGGGTCATGACCCTGGTCTCCCTCTCCAGCCAAGGCCAGGAGCAGGCGCGGCGCTGGATCGTCCTCATCGGCCTGGCGGGCGCCGCCCTGCTCTACGGCGACGGCATCATCACGCCCGCCATCTCGGTGCTCTCGGCGATGGAGGGCATCAAGGAGGCCAACGACCGTCTTCACGGGCCCTTCTCCGCCCACACGCTCTCGGTCGTCATCCCCTGGCTGGCGGTCGGCGTCCTGATCCCCCTGTTCGCCATCCAGAAGAAGGGCACCTCGCGCGTGGGGGCCTACTTCGGCCCCATCACCCTCGCCTGGTTCGTCTCCCTCGCCCTGCTGGGCGGCTTCTCGCTCTACCGAAACGCCGACCACATCCCCGCCCTGCTCCACGCCTTCAACCCGCTCGAGGGTTTCGGCCTCTTCGTGACCGAGCCCGGGCTGGCCTTCGCCATCATCGGCGCGGTCTTCCTGGCGGTGACCGGGGCCGAGGCCCTCTACGCCGACATGGGCCACTTCGGCGGCCGGCCCATCCGCGTCACCTGGCACCTCATCGTCCTGCCCGCCCTCGTCCTCAACTACCTCGGCCAAGGCGCCTGGGTGATGGCCCAGGCCCCCGACGCGGTGAAGGACCCGCTCTTCAACCCGCTCTTCAACATGGCGCCGGACTGGGCCCAGATCCCGCTGGTCGCCCTCGCGACGCTCGCCGCCATCATCGCCTCGCAGGCCCTCATCTCGGGCGCCTTCTCGATGACCACCCAGGCCATCCAGCTCAACTACCTGCCCCGCATGCGCATCGACCACACCTCGGGCGAGGAGTCGGGTCAGGTCTACCTGCCCGTGGTCAACTGGGCCCTCTTCGCCGGCTGCACCTTCGCCGTGCTCCAGTTCCAGACCTCCGAGCACCTCGCGGGCGCCTACGGCATCTCGGTCAGCCTGACCATGTTCTTCACCACCATCCTCTTCTCGGAATACCTCCGCACCCGCAAGCAGCTGGGCTGGATGGCCTACGCGCTGATGGCCCCCTTCCTCATCCTCGAGCTGCTCTTCATCGGCGGCAACCTCCCCAAGATGTGGCACGGGGGCTGGCTCCCCATCGGCGTCGGCTTCCTCGCCTTCAGCGTGATGTACATCTGGAACCGTGGGCGGCAGATCATGCGGAAGAAGTTCGCGTTGGACGAGCAGAGCCAGGTCTTCGACATCTTCATCGACAGCGTCGAGGACCGCTTCCATGCCGGCAAGGTGCGCCGCGTGCCGGGCGTCGCCGTCTACATGGTCGGCAACGTCGAGGCCGTGCCCATGGCCTTCGCCCACAACCTCAAGCACAACAAGGTCGTCCACGAGCACATCCTCGTCATGACCCTCAAGGTCGACGAGTACCGCGCCACGGTGCCCGCGGCCGAGCGCGTGGAGCTGACCTACCGCGTGCCCAACCCGGCCCCCGCCGGCGGCCGGGCGCAGGAGGCCTTCCCCCGCGTGCTGCGCGCCATCGGTCACTTCGGCTTCCGCGAGCTCGCGCAGGTCGAGCCCGTGCTCAAGGCCGCCTTCGACGACCTCGGCATCGCCTACGACCCGATGCAGGTGACCTTCTTCCTCAGCCGCGAGACCATCGTCCGCAGCGAGTCCGAGTCGAGCGACCTCCGCCTGCCCAAGGTCGAGGAGAAGATCTTCGAGGTCCTCAACCGCAACGCCCTCTCGGCGACGGCCTACTTCCGCCTGCCCCCGGGTCGCGTGGTCGAGCTGGGGATGCAGGTCGAGCTCTGAGGCCGCGGCCTCAGGACTTCGCCTTGGCGGTGCGGTCGACGAGCTCCCAGAACGCGTCGAAGAGCTTGTCGGCGTCGTTGGGGCCGGGACCGGCCTCGGGATGGTACTGGACGGAGAAGACCGGCTTGTCCTTGAGGCGCAGGCCGGCGACCGTGTTGTCGTTGAGGTTCAGCTCGGTGACGATCGCGCCGCACTTGGCCAGCTCCTCGGGCTTGGAGGCGAACCCATGGTTCTGGGCCGTGATGGAGACCGAGTCGGTCTCGCTGTTCTTGACCGGCTGGTTGCCGCCGCGGTGTCCGAACTTGAGCTTGAAGGTGGAGGCCCCGATGGCGTGGGTGATGATCTGGTGCCCCAGGCAGATGCCGAAGGTCGGGAAGTCCTTGATCAGGTCGGCCACGGCCGCGTGGGCGTAGCCGAGGGCGGCGGGGTCGCCGGGGCCGTTGGAGAGGAAGACCGCGTCGGGCTTGATCTTGCGGATCTCGGCGGCGGGGGTGGTCGCGGGGAAGACGTGGACGTCGAAGCCGGCGTGGCGCAGGCGGCGGAAGATGGAGGTCTTGGCGCCGAAATCGTAGGCCGCGACCTTGTAGACGCGGCGGCCTTCCTTGGACTTGTAGAGGGTGGTGCCGGGGACGGTGAAGAGCCCGTCGTCGGCCCGCTTGTCGGCCAGGCGGTAGGGCGCCTTGCAGGTGACCTCCTTGACGAAGTCGACGCCGACCAGGCCCTTCCACTCCTTGGCGCGGCGGACCGCCTCCTCGTCCGTCAGGTCCTCGGTGGAAAGGCAGGCCTTCATGACGCCCGCCACGCGGAGCTTCTTCGTCAGCGCGCGGGTGTCGATGCCCTCGATGCCGGGGATGCCGTGCTTGGCGAGCCAGGAGCCGAGATCGGCCGTGGCGCGCCAGTTGGAGACGACGGGAGAGAGCTCGCGGACGACGAAGCCGGCGGCCTTGGGGCCGTCCGACTCGTTGTCCTCCTCGTTCACCCCGTAGTTGCCGATCTGGGGCGCGGTCATCGCGACGATCTGGCCGAAGTACGAGGGGTCGGTGACGATCTCCTGGTAACCGGAGAGGGAGGTGTTGAACACCGCCTCGCCGACGACCGTCTTGCGGGCCCCGAAAGCCCTTCCCCGGAAGACGCTGCCGTCTTCGAGGGCGAGGATCGCGGAGGTTGCCATGAGGCCGTTTTGAAACGCCTCACGCGCGACAGGGGAAGAAGAAAATGACGGAGGCGCGACGAAAGTCGCCGCGACCCCGCGCGGCGGGGTCAGAGTCCCTTGGCAGGATCGCCGCCCAAGGGGGCGGGCGGCCGGCTCCCGGGGTCGCGGCTGTCGGCCGCGTAGGGCTTGTGGACCTGCCAGCCGGCGCGGAAAGGGGCGCCCCGCGTCTTCACGGCGTCGGTGATGGCGGCGAGGACCGCCGGGTCGGCCCGGCGGCTCCACTCGGGATGAAGCCAGACCACCGGGCAGGGCCAACCGCCCAGGGCGGCCTCCCATTTCCCGAGGCTCTCGGGGTCCTCGACGATGACCTTGAGCTCATCCGCCGCCGCGAGGGCCGCCGGCATGGGGGGCTTCGCCCACTTGGGGCTGACGGTGACCCAGGCGAGGTCGGCGGGAAGGGGGAAGGCGCCGCAGGTCTCGAGGTGGGCGGGCATGCCCCGGGCGGCCAAGGCGGCGACCAAGGGGCCGAGATCGTGGATGCAGGGCTCGCCGCCGGTCAGGACGACGAACTCCGGCCGGCTGGCGGCGGCCTCCTCGGCCAAGGCCTCGGCCGTGGCCCGACGGAGGTCCTTGGGCACGTGGGCCGGGTGCCAGGTGGAGGCGGCGTCGCAC
>CAIPVK010000077.1 GCA_903868455.1 uncultured Opitutia bacterium | reverse complement strand
TCGAGTCCCTCCTCGGCGTCGAGATCTACGAGAAGGACGATCCCCACCCGGACATGCGCGAGCTCGCGCGCCAGCGCGGCCTCCGCTCCCGCAAGCCGGGCGAGCCCGGCAAGGCCTGACCATGCGGCCGACCGAGACGCCCGCGCCCGGCTTCTGGGTCCACGACCTCGACCCCGTCGCCTTCCGCTTCCCCGAGGGGTGGCCGCTCGCCGGCGTCCATTGGTACGGCCTCGCCTACGCCGCTGCCTTCCTCCTCGCCGGCTGGATGATGGCCCGCTGGCGCCGCGCCGGGCTCGCGCCGCTCAAGGACGCCGCCGAAGATTCCGCGCTGATGAGCGCCCTGATGGTCGGCGTCGTCCTCGGCGGCCGCGTCGGGCACGTCGTCCTCTACGCGCGCGACGAGTTCCTCGCCGACCCGGCCATGCTCTTCCGCGTCTGGCAGGGCGGCATGGCCTTCCACGGCGGCTTGATCGGCGCCGCGCTCGGCGCCCTGTGGTTCGCCCGCTCCCGCAAGGTCCCCTTCCTCGCCGTCGGCGACCTCGTCTGCGCCCTCGCCCCGGCCGGGCTCCTGCTCGGCCGCCTCGCCAACTTCGTCAACGCCGAGCTCATCGGCCGGCCCACCGACCTTCCCTGGGCCGTCGTCTTTCCCTTGCCCGGCGGGCTTTGGTCGCCGCCTTGCCACCCGTCCCAGCTCTACGAGGCCGCGCTCGAGGGGGCCGTCCTGCTCGCGTGGATGCTCGCGCGCTACCCCCGCCGCCTCGCCCCGGGCCGCCTCTCCGGCGAGTTCCTTCTCGGCTACGCCGCCTTCCGCTCGCTGGCCGAGACGGTCCGGCTGCCCGAGGACGGGTATATCCTCGGCCTGACCGCCGGCCAGTTCTGGTGCCTGCCGATGGCCCTCCTCGGCGCCGGGTTGCTCTTGCGCGCCCGCGCCGCCGCCGCCCACCCTTCCTCCCGATGACGCCCGTCCCCCTCCTCGACCTCGGCCCGCAGAACCGCGCGGTCGCCGACGAGCTCCGAGCCGCCTTCGAGCGCGTGCTCGCCTCGAACCAGTTCATCATGGGTCCCGAGCTCGAGGCCTTCGAGCGCGACTGCGCCGCCTCGGTCGGCGCGCGCCACGGCCTCGGCGTCGCCTCGGGAACCGACGCGCTCCTGCTCGCCCTCATGGCGCTCGGCGTCGGCCCGGGCGACGAGGTCCTGCTGCCCTCCTTCACCTTCTTCGCCACCGCCGGATCCGTCGCCCGCCTCGGCGCCACGCCGGTCTGGTGCGACGTCGACCCGCACACCTTCAACCTCGACCTCGCCGACGCCGACCGCAAGGCCGGCCCCCGCTCCAAGGTCCTCATGCCCGTTCACCTCTTCGGGCAGTCGATGGACATGGACGCCGCCATGGCGCTCGCCAAGGCCCGCGGCCTCCGCGTCGTCGAGGACGGCGCCCAGTCCATGGGCGCGCGCTGGAAGGGCCGCCCCGCGCTCGGCTTCGGCGACTTCGGCGCGAGCAGCTTCTTCCCCTCCAAGAACCTCGGCGGCTTCGGCGACTCCGGCCTCCTCGTCACCTCCGACGACGCCCTCGCCGAGCGCGCGCGCATCCTCCGCGTGCACGG
>CAIPVK010000076.1 GCA_903868455.1 uncultured Opitutia bacterium | reverse complement strand
TAGGAGGACTCGGTCTGCTGGATGGCGAGGTAGCCGCCGTTGTTCTCGGGCAGCTTCTGCTTGATGATGTCGGCCTGGAGGGTGACGCCGAGGTGGTTGGCCTGGCCGGTGAGGTCGGCCGAGACGTGGTAGTCCTTATCCTTCTTGAAGGCGTTGTTGCGGGTGTAGCACCAGAGGACCGTCGCCATGCCGAGCTCGTGGGCCATGGCGAAGGCCTGCGAGACCTCGATGATCTGGCGGTTGGACTCGGCCGAGCCGAAGTAGATGGTGGCGCCGACCGCGGCACAGCCCATGTCGGCCGCCTGCTTGAGCGTGCCGTACATCACCTGGTCGCCCACATTGGGGTAGGTGAGGAGCTGGTTGTGGTTGATCTTCACCATGAAGGGGATCTTGTGCGCGTAGCGGCGGGAGACGCTGCCGAGCACGCCGTAGGTGGAGCAGACAGCGTTGCAGCCGCCCTCGATGGCGAGCTTCACGATGTTCTCGCCGTCGAAGTAGATCGGATTCTTGGCAAAGGAGGCGCCGGCCGAGTGCTCGATGCCTTGGTCGACGGGGAGGATGGAGACGTAGCCGGTGTTGGCGAGGCGGCCCGAGCCATAAAGGCGCTGGAGGTTGGCGAGGACGCGGTTGCTGCGGTCCGAGGGGGCGAAGGCGTGGTCCACCCAGTCGGCGCGGGGCAGGTGGATCTGCTCCTTCTTGATCTTGGGGTTGTTGAACCCGAGGAGGCCCTGGGCTTCGGCGCCGAGGAGGTTCTGGATTTCGCTGTAACTGGTGCTCATGTGGGTGGTAAAGGAAGGGCTATCCAAGGCGGGGGGAGCCCCGGGCATCAAGCGCGAATGCGGAAATCGGGGTCAAACGCCCGTTTTGGGGCTTTCGCGCGGGATTTTGGGCTGACCCGAGACGCGGCTCGGGCACCCTGCCCCTATGTCCTTACCCCAGAAGTTCCGCGATTGGCTCGAGGAGGAATCCCGCCTTTGGACCCAGGAAGGCCTGATCGACGAGACCCAGCGCGGGCGCCTCCTCGCGCGCTACCCCGAGCAGGAGACCGGCGGCCGCATGGCCTTCGTCCTCCGCACCCTCGGGGTCGTCGTCCTCTTCGCCTCCCTCCTCCTCGTCATCAGCCACAACTGGGACGGCCTCGGGCGCGGCGGGCGGATGGGCGCGGTCACGGGCGTGCTCGTGCTGCTGCAGGGCATCGCGCTCGCCTATTTCCTGAAGGGGCGGACCTCCGGCTCCCTCCTCGGGCACCTCGCCTCCTGCCTCGGCTTCGGCGCGGCCATCGCGATGACCGGCCAGGTCTACCACCTCGACGCGCACGCGCCGGACGCCGTCCTGACCTGGGCGCTGCTCACCCTGCCCTTCGCCCTGCTCCTGCGCAGCAGCCTACTCCACTACCTCTACCTCATCCTCGCGGGCATCTGGTACGGGATGGAGGCCGGCCCTCGCACAGGCTGGGGCGTCCACGGCGCGGCCCTCGCCTACGCCGCGATGATCGCCCCCTCGGCCTGGGTGGCTTACTTCCGACGCTCGGTCAACCGCACGGGTATCGCCGTCTTCGCCGTCTCCGACCTCGCGATGGTCGGGGTCGTCGCCCTCTCGGCCGGCCTGCTGCTGGCGCTTCTCTGCGCCGACGCGCGCAGCCTCCCCGCCGCGGCGCTGAGCCTGCCGCTCGCCCTAGCCGCCCTGCACCTGCAGGGCGACCCGCGGGCGCGCCCGTGGCGCTTCCTCGGGATGGTGCTCCTCGCGGGGCAGTTCCTCGCGCTCGGCGACTTCGACGACGTGGTCACGCGCGTCAACCTCGCGCGCTTCCGCGAGTTCCTGCCTTGGCACACGATGCCGTGGCTGAGCTACCCCGCCGCGGGAATCGTCCTGCTCGCCCTCTTCCTGCGGCGGCGCGGACAGGGCCGCGCGGAGGCCTTGCTCGCCGCGGGGGGCATCGCCCTCGGCATCCTGCCGCACCTCGGCCTGCCCGACGCGGTCACCCAGTCCCTCCTTGTCTCGCTGGCCAACGTCGCGACCCTGGCGATGGCGGTCTACCTGCTGCAGCTCGGCCTGGCGGAAGGCCGCCTCCGCCCCTACGTCTACGGCGCGGCGCTCTTCTTCGTCTGGCTCGGCTGGCGCTACAGCGACGTCCACGAGGCCCTCGGCTACCTCGGCATGGCGGCGATCTTCGCCGTCATCGGGATCGGCCTCTTCGCCTTGGCCAAGGTGTGGCGCGACCGCCGCGCCGAGCGCGTCACGGAGCGTCTGCCCGAGCTCGCCGCCGACCCCCTGGCCCGTCCGGCCGACTGGCTGCTCGCGCGGGCGCTCACGCTCGTCGTCGCCACCCACCTCGCCCAGCTGGCGGTCATCGGCTGGATGGCCTGGCACCACGGCGAGCCGCTGCGGGGCGGTCGGCGCTTCCTCGTGCGCTGCGAGCCGGTCGACCCACGTGACTGGATGCGCGGCGACTACGTGATCCTCAGCTATGCCTTCAGCGACGAGCAGGGCGAGGAGCTGGATGCCGTGGCCAAGGAGCTGGGCGGGCGGTCCAACATGCCGCCGGAGGACACCGTGGTCTACCTCCCCCTCAAGCTCGACCAAAGCGGCTATGCCGTGCGCGCGGGTGCCGTGGGCCTGCGACCGCCGACCGAGGGCCCCTTCCTCAAGGGGCGCACCGACGGTTATTACACGAGCCGGATGCGCTTCGGCATCGAGGCCTTCTTCGTGCCGGAGGGCGAGGGACGCAAATGGGAGGACCTCCGCCAACACGGCGATCTCATCGCCGAGATCGCCGTGCTGCCCGACGGACGGGCGGGCTTGGTCGACATCCGCAAGGACCCCGCGCCGCGCAAGCCGGTGAGCGTGCGCGTTCTCCGCGGATGGCAGTTGGAGCGCTCGGCCTGGCAAGGGTACGTCATCGACAACGCCGATGCGTTCGAACGCGCGACCTCGCCGATGCGGCCGGACGCGGACAAGCCCGACTTCTCGAGGGAACGCGTGGTCGCCAAGAGCTACGCGAGCGCCGCCCAGGTGGCCGCGGCGACGGACAACGGCACGGCTGTCCGCATCACCCTCAGGACCAACGGCGAGCGGCTGGAGGCGAGGGAGGACCTGCTCATCGCTCTCCCGCGCGGCGACCAACCTATCCGCATCGACGGACAGTTGGTCGAACCCAGCCGCTGAGGCCGCGCCTCACTTCGGCAACTTGGCCGGGTCGAGGGGCTTGGGCTCCGCGCCCTTGGGCGCGGGCGCGGCCTTCTCGAGGGTCGCCAGCCAGGCCACGAGGTCGCGGACCTCGGCCGGCTTGAGGAGGTATTCCATCGGGGGCATGGAGGAGACCGGGGCCGTCATCGAGGCGATGTCGGACCTCGCGATGCGCCAGCGGTTGCCGCCGGCGTCGAGGTCGACGTGCGTGGGCGTCTCGGCGAGCAGCGTGCCAGGCAGGCTGGCGCCGGTTCGGAGGGTGACGACCACGGTGCCGTAGCCGGAGGCGACGTGGGCACCGGGAATGAGGACGGATTCCATGAGGCCGACGCGGTCGTGGCGCTTGGCGACGCCCGCCAGGTTCGGGCCGGCCTCGCCGCCGGCGGCGTGCGAGTCATCGGACGCCTTGTGGCAGCGGAGGCACTGTCCGGCGGGGAGCGCCTGGAAGAGCGCGAAGCCGTTGGCGGCGTCGCCGCCCTCGAGGGAGGGCATCCACTTGCCGAGGGATCCGTTGGCGGCGAGGGCGGACTGGGTGGCGGCGAGGGCGGCGACGACCTCCGGCTCCTTGCGGGCGGCGGCGGCCTCGAGCAACTCGAGCGCGGCGGGGCCGACGCCCTTGGCCGTCGTCAGGTCGGCGAGCGCGGCGGTGAACACGGCGCCAGCGCCCGGGGCCTCGAGCGAGGCGATCGCCTTCCACGCGCCCTGGCGGCGGACGGCCGAGCCGGCCTTGGTGGCGG